>WAOW01000004.1 GCA_015521085.1 Candidatus Thermodiscus eudorianus | reverse complement strand
GGGAGATACACTGAGATGCTCCACGAATTCGACATAACGGTCTTGAGAGATCATGCAGAACCCAAGGAGCTACTAGAAGCCATGAGAATATACAGGCTAACCCCAAGCGACGCTATTATAGCCTTAACCTGCAAGCATAGAGGCATAGATACCATCCTTACTTTTGATGAGGATTTTAAAAGAATACCTTGGCTGAAGGTTATACCCTAGGAGCCCTTTCTGGGTCAAGTAGACTCGATACCATAAGCATCCTATAATACATCGTGATTATCGGGGCTGAGCGAGTCTTGATTGATTTTGTGGTTCTAGTTGCCGTTGATATTCCACACCAGTTTTATAACTACTAGGAGGTGTTTGTAGCGGGCCCGACGCGAGTTTGAACCCGGGACCCCTCCGGCTCCGAATGACGGATGCCCCGCACGCGCTCCTAGGGACCAGAAACAACGGCCCTATGAGATCCTCCCCACGTCTATGACTCTAGTATTCTTTGTAGGATTAGTGTGGGTTGGTTTTGTGTATTCTTTGCATTGTGTTTGTGGGCTTGTTTACAGTTGGTGTTTTACTGGCCGTGATTTAAGCTCTGCTGGCGGCATGGTTCTCTACTCGGTGTCTGGGGTTTGGGGTTGGCTCTTGAGGCTGTTGGGTTGACTAAGGTTTATGGTGGTGTGAGGGCTCTGGACGGTATTGATTCTAGTGTCCCGCTGGGTAGCTTGTATTGTCTTGCTGGACCTAATGGCGCTGGTAAGACTACTTTCGTGAGGATTTCGTCTACAGTGTCTAGGCCTACGTCTGGTAGGGTGTATGTGCTTGGCATGGATGTTGTCGGGGAGGCGTGGAGGGTTAGGGGGCGCATCGCCGTTATGCCCCAGGAGGGGAGGCCGTATAACTCTACGTTGACGGTATTCGAGGCCGTATACTACTACCTGGCCTCTAGGGGTTTCTCCCTGGGAGAGGCAAGGGTTGAAGCGCGGAGGGCGTTGGAGGAGCTCGACCTGGTGGAGTATAGAGATAGGCTTGTATTGACGCTCTCCGGGGGTTTGAGGAGGCGCACCCTCCTGGCCATGACCCTTGCATCAAACGCCGATGTCGTGTTCCTAGACGAGCCCACGGTGGGCCTCGACCCAGTCGCGAGGAGGGCGACTTGGGGGTACATAAAGAGGCTCTCTGCAGAGGGGCAGACTATAGTGTTCACAACCCACATGCTCTCGGAGGCCGAGTCGGTCGCCGATAGGATTATGCTGATCAATAGGGGTAGGAGGCTCTTCGAGGGACCCCCGAGAGAGGCCCTCGCGAGGCTGAAGTACAGGTATAAGGTGATAACCAGCCTGGGGCTCGACCCTAGCGTATCCGGTGCCAGGGTTAGGCGTTACGGCGACCTCACCTACATCTGTGTGGAGGACTTGGAGGGGGCCTTGAGGCTGGCCGAGGAGATCCTCTATGAGGGTGGTCAGGCCCAGATAAAGCCGGTTGACCTTGAGGACTTCTTCGCCGAGGTGACCTGGAGTGGGTAGGGAGTTCCTCTACCAGTTCTACGGGCAGGTCGCTTCAATCATCGTCTCGCAACTCCGCTTTAAGGCTGCCCTGATCTCGCTGGCGATGGTAGCGGTACTCCCCGCGTATTTCGCTCTTGTATTTGGACTGTCTGGGGAGGAGCTCGGCGTGGTCCTCACGGGTGCGATCGTGTCGCCTGCTGTATGGATCAACTCTGCTATGGTCCAGGATATCCTGTATGAACGCGAGAATTATAGGTACTTGGAGATGCTCATAGCCTCGCCCCTGAGGCCGGTCATATACGTGCTCTCCAGGATAACGGCAAGCATAATATTATCGGTGTCAACAGTCATACCCTTTACAATAATCTACGTATACGTTACAGGCGCCTACATGGCAGTCCCACTAGCCCTAGCGCTAACGCTCCTAGTCTCGATATTCCTGGCACCAATCTCAATACTATCCGGGCTCAAGCTGAAGAGCATAAAAGAGGCGAGCAGCATGCCCACCCTACTAGGCGCCCTCCTAGTATTCCTACCACCAGTATACTACACCCCATGGCTCCTGCCCGAGTGGCTGAGACTACCGGCAACCGCCATCCCCTCCGCGACCGCGGCAGAGATAGTGAGAGCAACAAGCATAAACGGCTACCACCCGGTAATCGACCCCAGGGCCATGATCACATACCTACTAGCATTGTCCACGGCATCACTACTGCTACTCTACTACAGGTTCAACTGGAGCCTAGAATAGCCCTGAGCCTACCCGCCAGGGAACCATAACCCCTTCCCTCAAGATCCTCCACAATCCCACGAGGCCTATCCAGGGGCACGGGAGGCTTACCCCTATAGGGTATGATAGCCCCCACATCAGAGATCCTAGATTCAACAACCTCAAGGAGGCCTCGGGGAACATACACTGCTATAACCCTCCTCATGGCTTTGACGGTCTTCGAGAACAGGCTCCTGGAAGAGTCAAGAACCACAACCACCCCGACATCCTCGACCTCAAGGCCGCCCCTCTTATACGCCTCCAACAATACATCGTCACCTACAGCGAAGACCGCGACGCCGGAAACCCGTAAACCGCCGCTCCAAATCCCTCCCTGCACACAGGCCAAGACCTTCGCAGCCCGCTGGCCGAGCCCCGTCAACCTGTACAAGCCATCGCTACCCCTCTCGACAAGCCCCCTAAGCTTCTTCAAGTGGAAGCTGAGCATGCTAGACTCGACACCGGTACCGCGTAGGAGATCGCTATAGCTCAAACCCCTGGAACCGGCGAGTAAAGCGATAACCCTCCTACGCAAGCTATGGGAGAGAGCGGAGAAGATCGCGTCTAACTCCTCCTGCAATACAGCCCCCACCAGGAAGATTATGCCTCCAGCCGGTTAATTCGCGTTTTACCTGCAGGTTCTCCCGGAACGGCCTCTCCGGACAATATTTGCCTGGCCGGGTCTAGAGGATTTTTCTTGATGCATAAACCCCTCTTACCCCAGATACTAATAATGTGATGATTCTAGTCTTGACCACGCTTGAGGTCACCCGCATACTCCGCGGAATTGTCTAGCAACGCCTCCGTATGGAGGCTGAGAAAAATGGGCATGGGATTGGAGGAGTATATCGTGGAGCTGGCTATGCAAGACCTCGACCCGCCGGACAGGGCCAGGAGTATATCCTGGCGGCCTAGGTTTCTTTTCTTGGCTGGAATATGTGGTATGTGTTTCCCTCGGGGTCCTTGAATAGTGCTTCCATGCCTGCCCCTATGTCCTGGGGGCTGGTTACCTCTATGCCTTTCTCGTGTAGGAGCCTGACCGTCTCCTCTATGTCTTCGACTCTGAATACTATCCCGGTGTCTCTTGGAGTGGCTTCTGTGCTCTTGTGTAGTGCTAGGATCGTGTTTTCGAGCTGTAGCTCGCTCCACTCGTTGCTACTGTATCTGGCTTGGAGGCCTATGCGGTTCCTCCAGAAGTCGAGCATGGGGTCCATGTCTCGGACAAATATTATTATGTAGTCGATGAGTTTGAACACGATTAACAGCCTCGTGCCGAGTCCTGTATCCTCATAGATATATAAACTAGAGTATTAACATTTATATAAATCGATATAATTGGGTTTAGGTCCCGGGAGCTGGCCAGTGGAGCTCAAAGGGAAACCAGCCGAGAGACACATTGCCGCCGAGCACCACTTATTACCACAGGCTCGCAATCACGGGTATAACGGAGGTTTCTATCGAGGTGTCGGGGGACCTGGTTAGACTGCCTCGGGCGGTTGCTGAGAGGCTGGAGCGGGAGGCTAGGAAGCTGGGGGTCAGCCTCGAAGAGTACGTGTTAGAACTCATCCTACGGGACCTGGATCCACCCGAGAGGGCTAGGGAATACGTGGAGGCCTCGAAGGATCTTTTGGAGCGTGCTCGGGAGGAGCTTGGGAGGGGTGATGTGAGGCAGGCTGCTGAGAAGGCTTGGAGCGCCGCTGCACTTGCAGTGAAGGCCTACGCAGCCTGGAAGGAGGGGAAAAGGCTCACAAGCCATCGAGAGCTATGGGAGTGGAAGAGGAGGCTTGAGGAGGAGTTGGGAGGGTGGGTTAGCGATGCCTGGGCCCAGGCTACCGCCATGCATGTCTGTTTCTATGAGGGTTGGTGTGGCGGGGAGGATGTGGAGGAGGCTCTTGAGAGGGTGGAGAGGCTAGTCCGCGGGGTGGAGGGGGAGGATTCTAGCGTAGAGTGTGCCGTGCGGCCCTGGTATCTCTGGGTTGCAACGGATCCTCATCTCTATTAGTGTCACTGTGTGGCTAGTGCTTCTGCTAGCTCCTCTTCTGTGAGTGGTAGTACTATTACCCTCTCCTTTGGTATTGATAGGTGTATGGTGTGGCCTTGCTCGACCCGCGTGTCGGGTGGTAGGTAGGCTACTAGCCTGTCATCGCCGACGCGCACCCTGACCTCCCTCTTGTCTCCCAGGAACATGGAGGTGTCTACCTTGGCTTGGAAGGTGTTCGGCTTTCCCATGTCGTCCTTGCCTGCTAGCTTGAAGCTCTCGGGCCTCATCACCACCACGACCTCGCCGCTCACGTTGTCTCCGACTGCTAGTATGCTCTCCCTGAGGGATGGTATGTAGACTTCTACGAACCCGTTTCTTGATGCTACAACCTTGCCCCTCACTAGGTTGCTCCTCCCGAGGAAGCCTGCGACGAAGAGGCTCCTGGGCCTCATGTAGAGTTCCTCGGGCGTGCCCACCTGGAGTATCCTCCCCTTGTTCATAACCGCTATCCTGTCGCTCATGCTCAGCGCTTCGAGCTGGTCGTGGGTCACGTAGACGGTGGTTATCCCTAGGCGTTTCTGAAGGTTCCTCAGCTCCTCCCTCATCTCAAGCCTCAGCTTGGCGTCTAGGTTGCTTAGGGGCTCGTCTAGGAGGAGCACGCTGGGCTCTACCACTAGGGCTCTCGCCAGGGCGACCCTCTGCTGCTGCCCGCCGCTGAGTTGGAGTGGGTACCTGTTTTCCAGGCCGTGTAGGTCTACTAGGTCTAGGGCCTTCTCCACCCTCTTCCTTATCTCGTCTTCTGGGACCTTCCTCAGCCTCAGCCCGTAGGCTATGTTGTCGTAGACTGTCATGTGGGGCCATAGGGCGTAGTTCTGGAATACCATCGCCGTGTTCCTCTCGTAGGGCTTGACGTACGTGACGTCCCTGTCGTCGAAGTATACCTTGCCCTCCTCGGGCACCTCGAACCCGGCTATTATCCTTAGCGTTGTGGTCTTCCCGCAGCCGCTCGGCCCTATTATCGTGAAGAACTCGCCGTGCTCTATGTCTATATTAGCGTGGTCCACGGCCACGACGCCGCCGTATATCTTGGTGACGTCCTCCAGCCTTATCCTAGTCAAAGGCTGCACCCACAGGCCGGTTCAAAGGTGTTCCCCCATAGGGTTTATAGGGGTTGGGCTAGGCCCCTATGAAGGCGTAGCTCTGCTTCAACCCCACTATGATCACCAGTATAGCCAGTAGCTGGAAGAGTATCAGGAGGACTCCCATGGCGGCGACATACTGTATCCCGGCCAGCTGCCCCCCGATGTAGATGTTCTTCATATAGTAGGTCATGGGCGCCTGGTCCGGCCTGAGGCTGCCTATGGTGACGCTCGTCGACACCTCAGTGCTTATATAGATGAATCCTATGATCGCGCCGCTTATTATATAGGTGAATATCAGGGGGAGCACTATGCCGAAGATGGTCTTCCTCCTGGAGGCGCCCAGGTTGAGCGCCGCCTCCTCCAGGCCCTCGTGGACCTGCTGGAACCCTGCGAACACGCTCCTGACCACGAAGGGCAGCTTCCTTATACTATAGGCTATGATGAGCACTATCCAGGCCTGGAAGAGCGTGGGGCCTATGGTCGGGTCTACGGGCGTGTTCTTGAAGAAGTCAGAGAAGAAGTAGAAGTAGCCGAGGGCCACTACCAGGCCCGGTATCGCTATGGGTATCGTTGCCAGGGAGTCTAGGGTTGGGGTGATGACCCGTATCTTGGCCCTGCTGACCGCGTAGCCGACTATTATCGAGAGGGTCACGGCTATGGCCACCGCCGTCAGGGCGTAGGCTAGGGTGTTGCGTATGTAGATGAATATGTTGGGGTTTGTGAAGAGCTCCAGGAAGTACTTGGCGCTAGCTTCTCCGGGGTTGAGGGAGAACTGGGTGGGGGGCATGACGTTGAAGGCTAGTAGTATGACTCCTATCTGGGGCATCGCAGTCCATATGATTAGGGGTAGGAGTAGGAGGTAGACGGCGGCCAGGCCCTTGGCGCCGAGCCTCCTCTCCCTCCTCTGCCACCTGCCGCCCCTGCTAATCATGGCGTAGCTACGCATGCTGATGTAGTTCCTTATGGCCAGGAAGCTGGCGACGGCTAGGAACAGCATCACGAAGCCGAGGGCCGCTATCTCCGGGGATACAATGCCCGTCTGGCTCGTGAAGCTACTATAGATCTGGTAGCTCATTAGCCTCCTCTCCTGGAACACTATCGGGGCCCCCAGGTCCTCTAGGCTGAAGATGAACACTATGATCGAGCCAGCCGCTATCCCTGGGAGGGCCAGGGGCAGGGTGACGCTGGTGAAGAGCCTGAGCCCCCGCGACCCTAGATTCTCGGCTTGCTCCTCCATGCTGGGGTCAATGCTTAGGAACGCGGAGTAGGCGTTGAGGTAGACGATGGGGTAGAAGGCCATTATCTGGGCTATGGTCACGCCGGCCAGGTCCCTGATCTCTATCGCGAAGCCGAAGAGGTGGAGGGTGGCCCAGGATATGGGGCCTGTTGTTCCGAAGAGTAGTTTTATCACGTAGCTGTTTATGAAGGGTGTGACGAAGAGGGGCACTATTGCTAGGAGCCTTACCAGGGTCCTGCCCGGGAAGCTGTACCTGGCCAGTACGAAGGCTACTATTATGCCGAGTAGGGTGGCGACGCTCGTGACTATGGTGGAGTTTATGAGGCTGTTCAACAGGATCCCATAGTTGACCCCGTCTACCACGAGCACACGGGTCCCTCCCCTAACCTGCCACGACCACACCGTGTCGCCCAGGGACTCCAGCTTGACGTAGGCGCGGCCAGTGAATATCCTCACGAAGTTCTCGTAGAATGGCGTTCCGGGCGGGGTGACGAAGGCGTTCAACAGCATGAGGAGGACCGGTACCACGAGGAAGACCACTAGGATCAGCGAGCCAATGACCAGGAAGGCTATTATGATCGTGTCGAGCTTGAAGAGGGTGCTCCTAACCCTCTTCCTGAAAGGCACCCTAACCCCGGCCCTGGCACCCCTAACCCCACGCAACCCAGCCAAATACGAGGTGGCGTGGGCGACGACCAGGGGGAAGAGGAGCAGGGCCACCGCCCTCGGGATACCGGGTATCCTGAGGAGGAGTACTAGGATAGTGTAGATGTACCCGATCATCAGGAGGAAGCTCAGGCCGAAGCTATGCTTCATCCTGTCAACATTCAAGCCCCTATAGTACATGAGCACCGGCAGTAGTACCGCGAGGAGCCACGCGATATACTCTCCCTCGCCGACACCGGCTACCTCGACGAACAGGTAGTAGAGTACGGCCGCGATTAGACCCGTTAGTAGGAGGTGTCGTGGAGAGTAGCGTGGCCATGACCCGCTGCCGTCGCCAGCCATAACCCTTTGCCTCCCATAGGCCAGCGAGTGGCTCCTTGGGGTTAAATAAAAGGGAGGGGTGTGGATGTAGCCTGGGGGCTACTTCTTCACCACGAGGTATGCTGCTACGACTATTATGAGCAGCCCGACCACGATGGCTGCTATCTTACCGCTGGACAACGCCTTGCCCTGGCCGGTCGTGGTCGTCGCGGCTGGAGCCGTGGTTGTAGCGTGTGTGGTTGTAGCCGCGGTTGTCTGGCCCGGTGTAGTCTGCGCGCTGGTCGTGGTTGCCGCTGTGGTTGTCGTCTGCGTGGTTGGCGGTGGCTGGCTCAAAAACTGCTGCAGCAGCTGGTATGCCTCCTGGTACCTCTGCCTGGCCCCGTCTTCCCACTCAGACATGAGGGCCTGGTATATCGACTGCTCTCCTATCTTCTTGCTTATCTTTATAGCGTAGTCTAGGGTGAAGGTTGTCTCCTGCCCGGTTAACGGGTCTTTGAACTTGAATGGCTTCGTCAGGGCATCTACCAGCTGGTTGAACTGGTCCTTGGTTATCTTGCCGTCTAGGTATGCCTTTGCGATCTCGGCCCAGACTGATTGGAGGTCGTCGTGGGCGTTGACCAGGGTCGCCTTGAAGTAGAACTGCATGGGCCTCTCGGTCAGCCCGGCTATGGTCTCGTTGAACTCTATGCCGGGGGAGCTGGTCGCTATGTTATAGGCCTGGTGTAGGTCCTGCCTCTCCTGGCCTAGCTCGGTGTCGAACACCTTGGGGTTTATGGGTAGCCTGTTTATGTCGGGGTCGAGCCAAACCTGCTGCCCGCCGTACTCGCTGAGCACCCATGCCACGAAGGCGGCTGCCTGTACAGGGTGTTTAGTGCCCTTGATTATCGCTATTGGGTCGGCGTTCACGATCGTGAGGCCCTTGGGGAGCACGTACTCGCAGTCGGGGTTCTGGTGCATCGCTGTATAGCCGTAGAAGTCTATGGTTATCCCAGCTGCTATATCGCCCAGTATGACGGCGTCCCTCACGCCGCTGCTTGAGTCGAAGATCTTCGAGTTAGCCGCCATCAGCGTGAGGATCCTCCAGCCTTCGTCCCACCCGTATCCCTGGAGTATGATCTCGTACATCCTAGTGTTGCTGGTGCTCATGGTCGGGTCAGCGACGCCCACGAGCGGAGTAGATGGGAGCTCCTTGGCGAACTCTGGTTTGGTCAGGTCGTCCCACTTCTCCGGGACCGGTAGGTTGTATTGGTTGAGGACTGCGTGGTTCACTGTTATCCCGAAGCTGCTTATGGCTGCTCCGACCCAGTGTATGAGGCCGTCGCTCCCCTCAAGATATGTTGGCACGCCGGCAATCTCCTGGGGTATCTTGGTCATCTCGTATAGGATCGCCTGGTACTCGGGGTGCGCGTTAACATCTAGGGGTTCCAGGTAGCCCTTGCTGTCTATGTAGTTGAAGAGGGTTGGCCCGCCGCCCCATGCAACGTCTATCGGGTGTCCCTTCTCGATGCTTCTCTTGATATAGGTCTCCCAGAGCTCTGGGCCGGCCGGGACGAATATGATGTTCTTTATCCCGAGCTCCTTCGCGACCGGCGATTTGAGGAACACTTCACGCGTCTTCTCCTGGATCGTCTGCTCGTGCCTCGTAATCACAATCAGGGTGACGCCGTCCTCGTGGGGCAGGCTCTTGAGGTAGCTGAGCCAGGGGTAGGGCTCGCTCGAACTACCCCAGGGCCAGTTGGAGTTGGATTGCGCGTGGAGCACTAGTGCTAGGGGCAGGGTCGATACCGCCACGAGGAAGGCTAGGAGCAGGGAGGCTGATACCCTGTACTTGTCCACGGCCATCATCCTCCACGTAGTCAGTTGCGGGTATAGTGTGGAAATAAGGCTTACCAGGCCTCTTCAGAGACGGCTGGGGGGCTATACAGTAATACCCTATACCTGGGGTATACGCTCCGCTAATACCCGGGGTATTCCTAAGCCCGTCTAGGAGGTCGCCGGGGGCCCGGGGCTAAACCCTTTATAGCTTCTGTGGGAGACCCTCCAGAACCGAAGAATACTAGCTGGGTGGAAGGTCTATGAATTGGAAGCTAGCCTCAAGCCTGGTCCTGCTGGCAGTACTCTTCGCCGCCCCTCTGGCCTTCAACAACATGTCCCCTGCCGCCGCGCAGTCCAATACTATCACGGTAGCGGTCGACCTATCGCACGGTGAGAGCGACAAGTACCTCGGCTACATCCAGGGTAACATAACGTTCGTCAACTGGGTGAACATAACGGAGGGACCCATAACCACGGACATGCTGCAGGGCGTCGACGTCTTGATCCTAGGCCAGCCCACGATAGCCTTCTCGCCCGACGAGATGGACGCTATAGCCCAGTGGCTCGCGAGCGGGAAGAAGGTACTGTGGGTCGCGGGCGACAGCGACTATGGGAGTGGGAATGCCACGCAGGTGTATGTGAACGACCTCCTAGAGTATATTGGCGCGAAGCTGAGGGTCGAGTACGCCAGCTTCTACGATGACATACACAACGCCCAGAGGTTCTACAGAGTTCTAGTCCACGTACAGGTAGACAACAACCCAGACCTGGAGACCAGCATGATAGCTGAGGGTATAACCAAGCCCATACTAGCCCACGGCCCGGCCCCCCTGATCTGGGTCGACGACGAGGGCAACCCACACGACCCCGTGACAGAAACCTTCGACGGCCTGATAAGGATACTATGGAGCTATGACACCGCCTACATAGGCGACAACAACCCGCCGCTACCACTAGTCTACGACCCGATACTCTACGGCCACGGAGCCGGGAACTTCACATTCGTCTTCCTAGCAGCAGAGTACCATCCCGACACCAACGACGTTATAGTTGTAAGCGGAGAGTCCCCCTACGGAGACTACGAGCCGACGTGGAGCTGGGAATACTATGGCGTAGCCCTCGACGGCCCCAAGTTCGTGACCAACATGATCAGCTGGTTCAAGACCCTGATAACAGAGGTATTCGCCGCTACCGCCCCCTCACAGACTGTGACTGTGACTAAGACGGTCACCAAGACGAGCACTGTAACCGTGACTGAGACCACGACTAAGACAGAGACTAGCGTCAAGACCACCACCGCTACAGTCACCGAGACCACGACGGCGACCGAGACTGTGACTGAGACCACAACGTCGCCTACCACTGTCACCGTGGAGAAGACTAATACTGGCTTGGTGATCGGCGCCGTTATACTGGTGTTGATAATAGTGGCGGCGGCCGTTTACTTCCTAAGGAAATAATATTTTTTCCTTTAATTATTAATTCCTGTATAAACCCTTATATCCTAGCCGGGCAAACCCACTAGGCCCCGGGGAACAAGAAAATGACCAAGAGACCCCGCGTAAAACCCCTACTCCTAGCAGCCCTACTCCTCATCCCAATAATAATACAAGCACCAATAACACACACCCAACAAGGAAACGCCACACTACCAAACATAAACAAGGAAGCATACCCCAACCCACTCTACAACATAGGGCCAGGAGCACCAGCCATCGCAGGACCAGGAGAGACCGTAACCATAACCCTGAAACCAGAATACTCCCAAAGGCAAGTAACAGGCATAACACTCATCCAGGTAAAACTCGGCGAAACAGGGCTAGCCCTAGTAAAGGTGCAACCACAAGTCCAACAGATAAACGAGACATCCTACAAGATAACGCTGCCGAGCGACATAGAACCGGGACTCTACGACATGCTTATCAGCCTAGACGATGGATCCACCCTGGTATCGGCTAGGAGCCTCTGGGTCCTCACACCAGACAGTATCGGGGACGTCATAAGATTCGTGCACATGTCAGACCTACACTACGGCGCCGGCACCCCCAGCCCCGAGATAGGGCAGATGAGGAGGTTCACAGGCCTGCTACTAAGCCAGCTAGTGGGTGCGAACGCCATACTCGATACGGGCGACGAGGCCGACACGCAGGCGCCGCAGCAGTACATGAACTCTCTGGCATTCAGGTATGACTTCGCCTACCCGGTGCCCTTCATACTCAACCCCGGCAACCACGACTACCCCAACGGCAACTTCTTCAAGTACTATGAGAAGACGATGGCGTACTTCACGATAGGAGGCAAGATACTGATAGTGTACATAAACACCGACGGCGAGAACGGGTACGCCGACTGGAGGAACCTGCAATTCCTCAAGCACGTACTCGAAGAGTACAAGGACCTGCCCTACAAGTTCGTCATGATGCACCACCCAGTCTTCTACTACCAGGGACAACTCTACACGAGGAGCGATACCAACTCCACCATACTGGCGAACCCGAGGGAGGCGAGCAACAGCGCCATAAGCTACTACTGGGGGAGCAACGTTACTGCAGCGAGATACTTCCTGAGGCTCTGCGAGGACTACAATATAACGCTCGTGCTGGCAGGCCACATACACAGGGACCAGTACGTCGAGTTCCACTCGACCAGGACCGGCACTGTAACTCGGTTCCAGACAACCACCACGCTAGCCCACGGAACAGGCATATACCAGGGCCTACAGGTGTTCGACTTCAACACGACCTCCGGCGAGATCACCTACCCCCTAGCCCCGCCGTGGTTCATAGGGTACAAGAACTATTCGAGGACCAAGGTGTACAACTCGATACCCATAACTAGGCCCGAGTACTCTGAGAACTGGAAGCCCGACAAGTTCGGCGACACCTTCTTCTACGGGACTATAAGCCAGGGCAGCAAGGCCCTGGTGATAACTCTGGAGAACATGCTACCATACCTCGACGTCGACAAGACCGTGCTAATATCACTGCCGTGGCCTGCCGACTACCCGGTAAACCTGGAAGTCCTAAACACGACTGGCGGGTCCGCAGAGATAGTGGACCAGCTAAGGGTTGACGAGCTGAACAGGACCTTCATCGCACTACACGTCAAGCTACCGCCGAAGACGACTGTGAAGTTCGCCCTTTACACGGTAGAAGACAGCGAGCCGCCAACCATAGAGTTGAAGACGACCATACCGAAGACGCCCAAGGTCAACAAGACCATAAAAGCCTACATCAAGATAAGCGACGAGGGCTGGGGAGTAAGCAACGCCGAGGCAACGATAAACACGTCCACTGGCAAGGTAAAGGTGTTCAAGTTCGAGAAATACTCTGGGACAACCTACCTGGCCAAGTTCATAGTAGAGTCAAAGTACAAGGCCACGGTAACCATAACAGTCGAGGCAGAAGACTACGCCGGGCACAAGACGGCGAAGACACTAACAATAAACCTAGCGGGGCCAGAACCCCCGCCACCACCGACGACGACAACCACCCCACCGACAACAACCACAACTACAACCCCGCCACCGACAACCACGACGACCCAAACAACCACGACAACATCACTCACATGCACCACTACAAGCCAGCCACCTCAAGAAACCACATCCACAACGCCACCAGCCACGACGACATCCACAACAGCCCAGCCACCAACCCCAACCACAACAACCAAAACCGAGGAGAAGAGCACCGCCGGGCTCGCAGCAGTAGCCGTAATAATACTAATAGTGATAGCAGCAATAGCACTATACATGCGTAGATAGAGAGGGGGACCCTCCAGGCAACCACCCCTTCTTTTTAAATCCCCGAGCCAATCAACTCTAAACAACGGATGGGGCCGTCGTCTAGCCTGGCTAGGATGCGGGGCTTGGGCCCCCGTGGTCCGGGGTTCAAATCCCCGCGGCCCCACCACCAAAATACGGACCTCTCTAACTGTATTCTTTCCGAATAGGTGCCGAGACCCACCACGCTACCATTTTCGGACCAGCGTATTGGCGTGTCTGCTATGGAGTTAGTCCAGCATTATGCTGTCCCTATCCTCTCAGCACATTCTAGCACATCTACAAGGATGGAGACATCTATGCTCTATGAACTTTACAGGGATTGATGACTATCTCTACAGGGCTAGAGCATCCCTTGGTGTGAAAACTTTTATTTTCAACCTTTCAAGGTTCTCTCTTTCGTAGTCGTTTATGTTCCATGTAAGGATTATTACGTCCTCGTACATTCTCTGAAGGTAGAGGGCTAGTGCTACGAAGGGCGCATCGTCCGGGTCTTGAACATACTTTAGTGCTACTTTTATAAGGGGTTTAATGGTATTGCTCTCTATTGTCCGGACGCTCGATAGAAGTAAGGTGAGCAGATGCCTCTGCTTTGCGGGGGAAATTCCTTTTTCCGGGCCAGGTACTCGGTTTTCTTGGTTAACTCTTCGAGAAGCACCTTAGGGGCGTAGAGATCTGCCTGGTCTTCCAGAAGCATTATAACCCTCCTAGTGAAGCCGCCTGGCCTTATTAGCGATGATATTATAACGTTGGTATCCAGCACTATTGCTGGTTTTCTAGTAGTTCTTTCCTTAGCTTCTTCTTCACCTCCTCTTCTAGCCATTTAGCTTCTTCCTCCGTAATTCCCAGCCTAGCTGCTAGTATCTCGATGAGGGCTAGTCTGATAGCCTTGGATAGGGTTTTCTTATCCACTTCCAGCTCACTCGGTAGCTCTACCTCCACTAGGATCCTCCTACTCTCAGCCATTACTCCACCCACGTTACTGGTTCTGTTGCCAGCCTTATATTCACCATATTCATAAACACGACGGGAAGGATCAGCTCTAGCATCGAGCATGAAACTATCCGTGATACATCATCTATGGTGTTATACGCGTGTTAGATTGTTAGGTCTAGTATCTGTTTCGCCTTGTTTATGTCCTCCTTGCTTGGCTTCTTTACCTTGGGGTCTACTAGCTTGATTATCCTTCCGAGTAGGAGTAGCATTGTAGCTGTTAGGTCTTGGAGGTTTTCCCTCACGGTGTCGCCGATGACTAGACCGGCTATCTTCGCCTCTAGGTAGTCTATTATGGGTTTGAGGTCGAGGCGTGGGTCGTTTAGCCTCTCCCTCTCCCTTCTATACCAGTTTATAGTCTCCTTGAGGGCCAGCGTTAATGGCAGGTCTATCCATTCTACTATGTCGCTTCCCCGGGCGTATGCCCTCTCCAGGCCTGCCCTGAAGAGGTCCACTAGTTTGCTTGAGGCGACGTCGATTATCTCCTCCGATCTCCCCTTGTCGAGGTCCATGCCTAGGAAGACCCTGTATAGGGCTTCTAGCCTCGTGTATCCTACTATCCTTGTCACCGCGTGCTTCCCTCTAACGGGCTATGTGTTATACATGGGAATTTAATGATTTGGTTCTGTATCTCCTATCCATTATTAAACCAATAGGTTATAAGAACCATAGTATACCAGGAACCCGGTGCGGGACAATGGTCATGAGGGTATCACAACGCCTACTCAAGGCACTGGAGGCCTCCATAGACAAGGGCTACTTCAACTACAAGGAATACGAGGAACTCCTCGGCGGCAGGGAGGAGGCACTCTACACCCTCCTAGAAGGCTACGCCCTGGGACTATACAGGATAAGGGGAGAGGAGGAGTTCGAGATACGAGCCGAAGGCCTAGAACTACTAGAGGCATGGACAACCGCGGGGAAGCCCCAGGTAGACCCATGGATAGACTCCAGGATATACACCATGCTATACACGATACACTACAGCGGCACGACGCCAGACGAGTGGAAGCCCATACTAGAAGACAGGGGTCTGATAGGGGGAGACGGGCTCACGCCGGCAGGCGAGAAAGTATACCAGCTAGCCCCCAGGCTAGACAGGGGCCTAGTCATAACAAAGTCAATGGCGAGGGCACTGGCAAAGGCTCCCGACGGCCCAGCGCCAGGAAAAGACTACGGCAGATACCTGCCAGTATACGAGGCAATGGGCCTCGTAGTGGGGACCGTCCCCCTAAACCCCTACTACAGCCTCACACTACCAGGCAGGCTCCTATCCAGGGCCATGCGGAGGCTAAACCTCGACGCCCCACTACCCAGCATCCTCAACCCAGCAGTCCTAAAGGCACTGCAAAGGCTGGAAGATGGAGGAGAACTCACGCCGGAAGAGAAGACCCTGCTAGGCACGCTAGGCTACCTGAAGCCCACGGGCACACTCGACTATCCCGGGAAACTAGTGCTAGAAGCCTACAAGAGCCTGAGAAAGACGCGCCTCAGGCCCCCAATGGCACTCGCCTCCCAGGAGGAGAAGCTAGTAAAGGCGGTAAGGGATGCCGTGAGGGAGGCGCAGGAGAAGCCAAACCTGGTGCCAGACAAGGACTTGATAGCAAAGAAGTACCGGGAGCTCACGGGCGAGGACCCGGGAGCCAGCCTAGGACTAGACCTGATGCACCTAGAAAGTATGGGCCTTATAGAAGAGTATAGTATAGACGAGAAGCCGGCCTACAGGCTAACACGACAAGGCGAGAGGCTAGCCGAGGCCCCCGGGCTCGGCAACGGCAGCCCCGCTCCGGCGGTGAAGGCGATAACATACCCCTACGCCCTCCTAAGCCCCCACCTCTCATGGGTCGAATCAGCTAGAGAGGCCGGCTTGGTAGGAGCCGGAGGACCTACCCGCAAGGGAGAGGAGCTGGCAAGGCTAAGCAACACGCCGAGAATACCCCTCCTGACGAGGCCAGAGGCAAGGGCGCTGCAGAGCATACCGGATGAGAAGAGCGTGAGGAGGCAGACGCTATCCTCGCTACTTGAAAGCATGGGTACAGACCCGGAGAGGAGCCTGGAGAGGCTTGAGGCGCGGGGCCTAATAGAGACGCTGCCCGACAATACGGTAAGGCTAACGGGGCCTGGCCGCCTGGTTAAGCTTGCACTACTGGGGGTCCCCGATGGGATAGCCACGCCGATATACCCGGCCCTCATAAGGGTACTCATGGCGGTAAACCAGCTAGGCACAGAAGACCTGGCTAGGATCGTCAACTACACGGGCCTCACCCTGGGGACCGTGAAGGACGCGCTAGTGATTGCGAGGACCGCCAAATACCTGGGCAAGAAAGGAGGATTGACTAGCGCGGGCCAGGCGCTGCTGGAGGCGGTAAGGCAGTTAGCCATGGAGGAGGCGACCCTCTAGCAGGGAAGAACGGGTACCCCCAGTCATTATTTTCCTTCCCGGCTTTAACCTGGGGTTTAGATAGGGTTGGAAAGAGGGAGGGGGTTCTAGTTGATCCTGGCTCTATCTCTGTCCGGGCCATGTGTTGAGCGTGGTTATCCGTGCTACTATCGAGTCCCCGATCCTGAATACAACGGTATCATGCTCTGGGTGGGTGAACTTCATGGAGCCGCTGGCGACGAGCATTACCTCCCCGCGCTTCTGGCCGAATAGTCTTGAGAGGGTCCTAACTCTCTCGCGAGTGCATTCTGCACTGGATCCGTTCTCGGCGATGTATCCGAGCACCTCCACGGCGTCGGTCAGTTCCCTGATATAGATGCTCGCCGGGTAGAGTGTCTCCGTCAACAAGTACGCGCTCCCAGTGAAGCTCACCTTGTGCCTCTCCACGCTCAGCCTGCTCACCCTTGACCCTCTAGCGTATCTTCTAGCCATGTTATAGACTAGTTTATAGAGTAGCGAGCTGTAAGGAGATCCAAAATGAGTTACTAGAGAGTTCTGGGGGAGGGGCTCTCCGCAGAGTATATGCGATACGAGGTCCTCGACCCTCTCTACGCTAATGGAGGTAAATAGCATCTTGATAATCTTCACTAGACCTGACACGTCTATTCTCAGCATCAGGCCCAGCTTCTCCAGGGACACGACTATTTCATCTAGCCTCAACTTCCCGCCTGCCAGTTTCCAATGGGAGCCTATAACGACTGGTTCGAGATCGTAGTTCCGGGAGGGGATAACCCACTGCCTGGTATTGGGCTCACCGTATCCCCTGTTTAGGAATCGCTGGAAATTCCGGTAATCTGACCATACTATGAAGAAGATTCTATACTCGTTTGGGTCTAATATGCGTAGACCTGCTGTGTATGATTTGATTACCTTCGAGCTCTCATACTGTTCCTCGTTTAAGGCGATATCAAACATTTCCCGGCCTGACATATACACCCCGAGGTCTTCTAAAGTCGAGTAGAATGCCCTCCGCAACGCATCCGAGACCGCCTCGTTGATAGACGAGATTACCCCTGCTGGGGTGTTTGACAGAATAGACCTGGTGTGGTATTCGAGTAGACCCTTCACTAGCTGGGCAGTATTCCTCTCTAGGATGCTCTTTATCTCGTTGGCTACTAGCTTGCTATAGACTCTACAGGAGCCCACTAGTGGAGCGGCCAGTATGTCCACCACAATATCGCCCTGAACCCTGACAGATCCAGTGTCTCCGGGGTATTCCCAGTAGTGGTAGTCGAACCCCATGAGACTGCGGATTACCTCTGAGTCGAGGCTGTCCCTGCACCAGTGAATGAGGGCTTCATGGGTTGGCGGTAGCTGGTGTACGAACATCTTCCCAAGCCCCCAGTCTTCGCCTATTATGGAGGCGCTCGGCTGGTCGAGGTCGACCCTAGAGGCCTGGCGGATTATCGGTTCTATCCCGTTGATCGCCGTCTCGCTTGAGATGCTGGCTTTGCTTTGGGCGAGGGCTTTCAGCTTGTCGGTGTAGCCGCTTAAGACTTCTAGGAGCCTGGACCAATGGCCCTCGACCCGGCTGGGGTGGTATACTAGTATGTATTCGCCTAGGTCGACTATTCTCAGCGAGCCAGGCTTGTAGCTCTCGGCGAGTTGCTTAAGCCTATCGGCGTGTCCCTCTAGAAACATCTCCCTTATAGAGGGGGAGACGTCTGGGTCCCTCGCTAGCTCGCCTAGTATACCAGCTATATCCTGGGCTTCTAGCATCGAGGGGCACCTCCAGGGTGCGGGTTCTTGATAAATGGGGTGTTAGGGTGTGGGCTAGTCGAGGTCGCTTCTCCTTTCGAGGAACTTGTATTCTATACGGGTCTCGATCTCCTTGTGCTTGCGTTCTTCCTCGACTTCCCGGGTGGTCTTGGCTTCTGATAGTAGGGGGTTAGGGTGTGTCAAGGGTGGTCGACCCGGTTTACACTGGGGTAGCGCTGTATATATAGGTTCGGCCGTCACAGTATTTGTTATAAATATGAGGATATATTTGGATTAATAGTGTATTCTGTTTGGACCCTATACAATAATTACAGCTGGCGTCCCCCGGGATCCCTACACTGGCGCCTTCTCGTGGAGGAGCCTCTCCAGCCTCTCAGCCAGCTCCTCTATCCTCCTCCTAGCCGATAGGATCTCCTCCCTCAACTCGTCGCTCGCCGCGATCCTACCCGCCTCCTTAAGCCTCACAATAGCGTAAGTGAGCACCTCGTTGGCGTCCATCAACGCCATGACGTCGCGCTCGGCGTTAGAGGCCTTTACACGCTCATAGTAGCACTCTATATGGACATACCCTTTGCCCGGCACGAAGAGGAACCTCTGGCCCTCGATTATATCCTGCCCACAGAGGTGGCATTTCCACTTCCTCAAACCCTTCAACTAAAACCACCACGCCTATATCAATGCAGGCCCCCAGCTTAATATCTCGGTATATGCCTCCAGGCCCCCAGAGAGAAGCGTCATCCCCTGGGTTGCATGATGGAGAGGAACTCAGCCAGGCTAAGGCTAGTAGCGCTCTACACGGGGCTCGTCGTTGCGAGTGTAGCCGTGGGTATCGCGAGGCCCTCTATAGCCTTCTACCTCCGATACAACCTGGGCGCGTCGATGCTGGCCGCGGCTGGGCTGACGAGCGGGTTCATGACGGGTAGATCGCTTGCAAGCCTCCTGGCGGGCCTGATAGGAGAGTACATCCCGGGCTACAGGTGGCTCATTGTCCTGGTGGGCCTACTCGCCTCCGGGTCGATACTGGCAGTACTCATCCCCGGGTCCAGCGATCCGGGTAGTGTCGTGGCCCTGATGGTCGTGTGGGGTCTTGTCTCGGGCCTCATATGGCCCTCGCTGCAGGTCGTGACTAGCGAGCTCGCCGGGCCCAGGAGCGGCTTGGCTATGAGCGTATACTTCGCGGCTGGGACCCTGGGTATAAGCCTGGGCAACTGGCTCTTCGGCGTCCTGGACAGGCCAGTGGTGGAGCTGGTAAGGGCCGGTGGCTTAGCCCTGGCCTCCTCCGGCGTGCTGCTGGCCTTCTCGTCATATGGAGTAGGGTATAGGAAGGGGTATGGTCTTGGCAGGGCTATAGGAAGGGTCCTGGACCCTGTTATACTATGGGTCATACTCTCTGCATTCACGCTCGGCTTCCTCGGGGGCATCCTCAAGGAATACTTCTACCTCTACACCCACGAGGTCTACGGGATATCCAGGAGGGCTCTGGGAGGCCTGCTCTTGCTAGGCGGGGTTTCCGCCGTCATAGCCGGGCTTGCAGCCGGCTTCCTATCGGACCGGTTCGGCGTCGCCAGGGTGCTCTCGGCCATAGTCCTGGCCGCCGGTGCCTCAGCCATAGTACTGGGGCTATCGCCCGGCACAACCATACTGGCCCTGGCCTATGTAGGGGCAGTGGTAGGGGCTAGGGCTAGCATGCCATTGACTAGGAACGCCGCTATAGCCGGGGGAGTCGGTGGTTCCATGGTCGTGGGCGTGTCTAACATGGTGTCGGGGCTTGGAATGGTTGCCGGCCCTCTCCTAGCGGGGTACCTGTATGAGGTGTCCAGGGGCTACTCTGGGCTACCCTTCATAGTCTCGGGCGTACTCTTGTTTATGGTGCTGGGCCTGTATATTGGCGTGGTTAGGAAAGGGTATGCGGGCTCCTAGCCCTGGGACTTCCTAGTGGAGACCTCAGTTATGACCCTGCATATAGCCACATAGTACGCTATTATTAGCAATCGCACTATGTCGTGGAGCTTCCCAGCCAGCACGGCCGCCTCCCTGGAGTCGGCGTTTACCATGAGATCCTCGGCGAGCTTCCTGGTCTCGGCTACGATGGATTGCAGGTCTACTAGCCTCTTCACGCTCGGGTTGGCTAGGACCCGGAAGAGGAGGTCCCCGGAATTCTCTATCCCCTCGATTATCTTCATCAGTTTATCCATGTCCTCCCCGCTTAGGCCCTCCTTGACTAGCTTGGGGGCTATCTGAATGAGTTCCTGTAGCAGGTCTAGCGCGAAGCCGGCGTAGCTTGTTGAGAGGGCCGTTTGGTAGGTCTTAACACCGCCCTTCTCGGAGTAGGTCGCGGCCAGGTACCTCAGTATGATGTAGTGTGTCCTAAGGAAGTTGGTCCGCGCTATGTTGAGCTTCTCCGCCACATCCCCGCGGTCTCCTGTGAGGGCTTTCCTGAGCAGCTCTGACGTCTCCCTCACGTTGACTGAGAGGGTTCTGAGCAGCTTGGGTATGTCTATCTTGGAGGGGTCCAGTAGTACCTCGATGCGGACGTTATTAGAGTCGACGCTGTCATATATCTGGAGCCCCATGAGGTTCAACACGAGGTACTTCGCCTCGTTTATCGCTTCGCGGGAGGGGAAGACTACCTCCGCCTCGGATATAGAGGATAGGTATATGCATAGCGGCGTCGAGGCCGCCAAGTTATCGGGTATCCGAGAGAGGTCCAGGCGTACCGCCCTCGTACCCTTCCTATCGACGGGCTTGATCTTGATCCCATCATCCTCGTCTATAAGCATGACCTGGGCTCCGGGCTCCAGCCCGAGCTTCCTAGCCCACTCCTTAGGTAGGGTCACGACCAGGCTACTGGTCCCGACGCGCTGTATACGCCTTATCTCTATCTCCACATTCTTTCACCGGCACGCTATAGGGGCCCGGTTAAAGCGTATCCCGCCAATAACACCCCCACTAGAGGGTTTTGTTAAAAAGCTTTTAATATTTCGTCCGTAGTAACGTGTAGCCTCGCCATACTTAAGATGAGAGGCGGGACGTCCAGGGGAGAGGGGTATTATCCGGGGAGCATCCCCCCACTCCGTCTAGCATCCACGTGCATAGAGTAACGATTATAACCCGGGTCCACGGGATAAACCGGTTATTATAGAGTAGAGTCCCAACGGTGGGACCTATGACGGAGAGGGTCATCGAGGAGATAGAATACAGGCTCTTCTCCAAGCCAAGCCAGGTGGCGGCACTAGTGTTCTACCTAATAGCGTCGATCCTAATGTACCTAGTCTACCTAGACCCCATAAACAAGCCCGACCCCTCGATAGGTGGGCTGAGCACGGCGTTCGCCTACAGCATACTGGTATGGGTCCTTCTGATGGCCAGCGTCTTCTACGCGGCGCTAGTCGCATGGGCGGACTAGCCTGGGGGTGGCTAGTGGATGGAGGCGTGGCAGTGGGTTACGACGATAATCATACTCTACTCGCTCATAGTAGTCGGCCTGGGCTACGTCGCCTGGCGGAGGTTCAAGAGGACTGTAGAGGACTTCTTCCTGCTCAGCAGGAGGGTCGGCTTCCTAGTCCTATTCCTCACGCTAGCCGCAACCTACCACTCCGCCTTCGCGTTCCTAACCAGCGTGGCAGTATTCTCGTCCTCGGGTATAAGCTTCTGGGTGGCGGCCAGCCTCTGGACCACTCTAGCAGCGGTAGCCGGGTACGTGCTGGGCGTTAGGTTCCACAAGATAGGCAAGGCCAGGGGCCACATAACCCCGGCCGACCTGCTCTCCGACTACTATGAGAGCGAGGCCGTCAGGCTGATAACGGCGATAACCCAGGCCACCTTCGTGATCGCCTACATGGTGGTGCAGGCTATCGGGCTCGGCATCATACTGAGCGTGGGTAGCGCCGGTAAGATACCATTCGAGTGGGCCAGCCTCTTCTTCATGGGCGTGACCATCTTCTACCTGGTCGTCGGCGGCAACAGGGCCGCCTTCTGGACCGACGCCCTACAGGGCGTTTGGATGTACATCGGAGTCTGGGGCGCAGGCCTATACATACTCTACAAGTTCTTCCCAGGGCTAGGCGGGCTAATGGACCAGGTCAGGCAGGTCAACCCCAAGCTCCTAACCATGAACTGGCCGGTGGACCTGGCTACAAGCTTCATCATAGTATTCAGCGTGGGAGTCATACTCCTACCCCACATGTGGCTCAGGTACTACTCGGCGAGGGACAAGACTACACTTAGGCTGAGCAGCGCTGGTATGGCGCTATACGTCTCAAGCTACTACATACCAGCCGCCCTAGTAGGCCTAGCCGCCGCCGTGTTCAACGCGACCGGCCTAGTGATAGCCGGCAAGACGGTGCTTGAGCCGGGATTCATACAGGCACTCGTCAAGACCTACGGCAGTAGGGACGCCGTGATGGCCTACATGGTATACACCCTAACACCACCAGTCTTCGCGGGCTTCCTACTGGCCGGGGCCGCCAGCGCCGCTATGAGCACGCTAGACAGCCTCCTGGGCGCGACGAGCATGGTGTTGACGAGGGACCTATACCAGAGGTACTTTAGGCCGAAGGCAAGCGAGCAAGAGCTGGTGCTGGTGGGCAGGCTCTGGATAATAATCTGGGGCCTGATAGCCTGGTACTTCACAATAAAGAAGCCGGGACTCATATTCGATATCGTAGCCCTGAGCGCCAGCGGCGCCCTCCAGTTCCTGCCGGCAGTCATAGGAGCGGTGTTCCCCTCCAAGAGGGCGTGGTTCACGAAGGCTGGAGTCATAGCGGGCACCCTTGTAGGGCTGGCCGTCAACATAGCCCTCTGCAACAGGTTCCCCATCGCGGGCGCGCTGGGCATAACCGGGTACCACCCGGCGGTGGCAGGAACCTACGGGCTCATAGTGAACTTCATAGTAGCCCTACTAGTATCCGCTGTTACGAAGCCGGTGAGTAGGGAGAAGAGGCTGGAGTACTACAGGATACTATCGAGCTAGGGGGCCCTGTAACAGTATTTTTGGAGGGCCCTATCCAGGCTGACTTTTTCTCCCCTCACATCCCTCTCGACCAGGCTCCTATCCCTGGAGCAGGGGTCTCCGTAGCCGCCGCCGCCCGGGGTGTTTATGTAGACCGTGTCGCCCTCCCCGAGTGTCACGGAGGCCTTGCACCCCAGCTCCACTATCCCGCCGTCGCTCCTCACGACATAGTGGTTGGCTGGCTCACCACTACTCCCGCCCGCTAGGCCCCAGGGCCTGTGCCTGCACCTCTCCGCCATCACGGTTAGCGTCGCCCTTCCACGGGTCAGCTTGAATGCCCTGGTCACCCCGAGGCCTCCCCTATAGCGGCCTGGACCCTCGCTGTCGCCCCTCAGCTCGTATCTAACGAAGAGTACCGGGTACTCTTTTTCGAGCCTCTCGATCGGCGTGTTCAGCGTGTTAGTCATGTTGGTCTGCACGCCGTCAACCCCGTCCTTCACCGGCCTGGCGCCCTGGCCGCAAGCTATGGTCTCGTAGAAGGCCCACGCCCTGCCACCGACGCGGCCCCCAATCATCACGTTAGTCATAGTGCCGCAGCTAGCGGCGGGAACCCTGCCTGGGAGGGCCATGGACAACGCCCTGAAGACCACGTCGGCGATCCTCTGGCTCGTCTCCGTGTTCCCACCACTCACGGGAGCGCCGGGGTAGGGGTTCACCAGGCTGCCCTTAGGGGCGTTGATCGACGCGACCCTGAAGAAGCCGTGGTTAACAGGCATCTCCGGGTCGATGGTGGATTTGAGGGCGAATATCGTCGCGGCCACGGTGACGCCGTATACAGCGTTTATGGGTTCCTCCACCTGGGGGCTCGTGCCCGTGAAGTCCACTCCTATCCTGTCGCCCTTGATGGATAGGGTTGCCTTGATCACCGCGTCCCCGTCTCGCAGCTCCATGTAGTCCTCGGCGCTCCACTCGCCCTCCACGCCCAGGCCCTCCACCTTGCTCCTGGTATACCTCTCGGTGTAGGATAGTATCTCCTCCCAAGCCTCCAGCAGGGCGTCGACCCCGTACCTCTCGGCCAGCTCGACTATACGCCTCTCGCCGACGTTCAACGCGGCGATCTGCGCCTTCAAGTCGCCCTCGAAGTATGCCGGGGTCCTGACGTTGGCCTTCACGAGCTCTATTATATCATCCCGTAGCCTACCCCCCTCGACGATCTTAACCGGGGGTATCACGATGCCCTCCTGCAGGAGCTCCCTGGCACCACCCCCAATGCTCCCCGGTATCATACCGCCTACATCCACGTGGTGGGCCTTATCGGCGACGATCGCCACCATGGTTCCTTTGATGTATACTGGCTTCATGAGGGTCACGTCGTTCAAGTGGGTGCCGGCTAGAAAGGGGTCGTTAGCCATCACAATGTCGCCCTCGCCCAGCTCGACGCCCTTCTCCGATAGCCACCTCATAATGTTCTCGACCCCCACAGCCATGCTACCGATATGCACTGGTATGTGCTCGGCCTGGGCCACCAGCTCCCCCCTAGGCGAGAGTATAGCGCACGTGTGGTCCAGCCTATCCTTTATATTCGGACTGTAAGCGGTGTTCCGGAGGACAACACCCATCTCCTCGCTGGCATAGATCGCGGCGTTCTTTATGACCTCAACCGTCAACCGATCCACCACGAATCACCCCACTATGACTAGATCCCCCAGCTCATCCACGACCCCGCGATACCCGGGCGGGACCACGATAGTGGTATCACTAGCCTCGACGATAGAAGGTCCCTCCACCACAGATCCAACGCCTAGCCCCTCCCTACGATAAACCGGGGCCCTATACCATCCCCCCTCAAAGAACACGTCCCTCTCACCAACAGCCCCGCCGCGGCCCTCGGAGACGGCCTTGATAACGGGCTTCTCGGTTACACCGATGGCATCTACCCTGGCTACGACCAGCTCAACCTCCTCCCCGGGGCTGCTGAAACCGTACCTAGCCTCGTGGAGCCTCTCGAAATCCTCCACTAGCCGGCGGATGCTGTCCCTGTAGGGGACCCTCAGCGTATAGGCTTGTCCCCAGTACTTCACGTCTACATACCTGAGCATCTTACGCCTCTCCACCGGGACGCCCTCCGCCTCCAGTATCCTGTTGGCCTCGGCCTCAAGCCCCCTGAACACCTCCTCCAACACGTCCTCTGTGACCTCGCCTGCCTTCTTGACGATGGCCCTGTGGAGGCTGTGCTTGTAATCGGCCACGAGGAGGCCTAGGGCGCTGAAGACGCCGGCGTAGGGTGGAATGATTATCTTAGAGACGCCGATGTCCCTCCCTATCTCGACCGCGTGGAGCGGGCCGGCGCCGCCGAAGGCGAATAGAGCGAACTCCCTCGGATCGTGGCCCCTCTCAACGCTAACCAGTCTAAGGGCCCTCGCCATGACCGTGTTGGCCAAGCCTATGATCGACCAGGCCGCCTCTACCAGGTCGATTCCGAGAGGCCTAGCTATCTTCTCCCGGATAGCCCTCTCCGCGAGGTCGACCCTAAGCCTCAGGCCCCCGGCCAGCTGTGTGGGCAGCCTGCCTAGGACTAGGTTTGCATCCGTTATAGTCGGCTCCATGCTCCCCTTACCGTAGCAGGCCGGGCCGGGATCGGCTCCCGCGCTTATGGGTCCTACCCTCAGGCCCCCGCCAGGGTCTATCCACGCTATCGTCCCCCCGCCGGCGCTCACCTCGGCCAGGTCTATGTGGGGGAATCGCACCGGGTAGCCGCTCCCCCTGACTAGCCGGCCCATGTGCACCTTACCGCCGACCTCGTATTCCTCGACGACCTCTGGCTCGCCGCCTATGATGCTTGACGCCTTGGCGGTGGTCCCGCCCATGTCGAAGCCCAGGGCCTTGTCGATTCCCAGGATCCTTGAGAGGTGTGCCACGGCGACGGCCCCGGCGCTTGGGCCGCTCTCTATGAATGCCGCTGGCCTCTCCAGGGCCTCTCTTATGCTTGAGACGCCGCCGCTGCTCTGCATTATCAGTAGTAGGCCTTTGAAGCCCCTCCTCCTTAGCTCCTCGTCGAGCTCCTCCAGGTACTTGGAGAGCACTGGCTTTAGCAGCCCGTTTACTACTGCTGTGCTTGTCCTCTCGAACTCCATGGGTTCTGGGTCTATCTCGGACCCGGTTACTACTATTGAGCCGGGGCATTCCCTGGCTATCACCTCCTTGGCGGTGGATTCGTGGGTGTTGTTGGCGTAGCTGTGTAGGAAGGATACTATGAAGACCTTGACTCCTTCCTCCCTGCAGAAGCGCCTGGCCCTCTCGGCTAGGTCTTTGACGTCTAGCTCCTCTATGATGTTCCCCTCAGCGTCTATCCTACCCGCGACCCCCACCCTGTATTCCCGTGGTATGAGGGGCTTGGGCTTCTCGTAGTTCAGGTCGTATAGGCTGGGCCTGTTCTGCCTCCCGATCTCTATGATGTCTCGGAAGCCCTTGTTGGTGAATAACACGGCCTTGGGCGGCTCTATGCCCATCTGGCCCAGGAACATGTTCGTGCCTATGGTAGTCGCGTGGATAAGGGTGTCTATGGTGTTGAACTCGTCTATGTTGGATGAGAGCCCCGATATGATCCCCACGACCGGTCTCCGGGGGGTGGTGGACTCCTTGTGAGTCCACAGCCTACCGCTCTCCTCGTCGAAGAAGACGAAGTCCGTGAAGGTGCCTCCCACGTCGACCCCTACCCTAACCAACCCGGGGAACACCAGGTGTGCATCTAGCTCCACGTCCCACCATGATGGGCTGGAGGCACTAAATAACGGTTAGCCCTTACACGGTTCCCTCTACCGCCGTAGGACCCAGGCAGACCTCCCGAGAGGGTCCCTCTCCAGGGAGGCCTCCTCATAGTAATACCGTCTCCTGCACGTGGAGCCCTGCTCCTAACCGGTAGCCGGCTATGTGGAGGTAATTACCTGCGTGTGTATAAGCCTTGCGTGTCTTTGCGAATCGTTTAGCAATTCTTAAAACCTATACAGCGGGGATCCTTAACATTGACGGTAGTCAACCCTCCTGGGGGCCGTGGATAAGGGTGTCGGCGCCGTGGCTAGAGAGGCGAGGAGCGAGGAGTCATGGATAAGGATAGCCGTGTACTCCGCGGTGTTCGCGGCCCTAGTATTCGCCGCCACATTGATAGCTGTTTCAACGCCGGTGACAGAGGGCTACTTCAACCTGGGCGAGAGCATGGTCTATACAGCAGCAATACTGGGCGGGCCGGTCATAGGCGGTATCGCGGGCGGAGTCGGGAGCGCCATGGCCGACCTCTACCTGGGCTACAGCCATTACGCCCCGGGGACCCTGGTGATCAAGGGCGTCGAGGGCTTCCTGGTCGGCTGGATATACTATAGGCTTTCGAGGCTCGACAAGAGGGTGCTCAGGAGGCTGGCCCTGCCCCTGGCCCTGCTGGTGGGCGGCGCGATAATAGTGGCGGGGGCAGTACTCTACGGGGCAATCTACGGCGGGGACACGGTGCTTGAGTTCTGGGGGAGGAGTATAGAGTTCTCCATACCCCTCTGGGCCTGGGCACTCGCGGGGCTAGCGGTAGGGCTACTGATACTCTACATCGTACTGGCCAGGGACCCCGCCTACTCCTCGGCGATAATAGCAATGCTACTAGGAGGGACCTGGATGGTCACCGGGTACTTCCTATACGAGGCCATAGTATTGGGCTTCGGCATAACGGCGGCGGCAGAGCTACCGGTCAACTTCGGGCAGGCGCTCGTAGGGTCTAGCATAGCGATAGCGATAGTCTCGGCGGTGGCGAGGGCAGGCTATGATAAAGGTGGATGACCTCACCGTAGAGTACGAGGGCGGCGTAGTAGCCCTCCGAAACGTCTCCCTGGAGGCGGGGCCCGGAGAGATAACAGTGCTATCGGGCCCCAACGGCGGGGGTAAATCCACACTCCTCAGGGTCATCTCGGGCGTGATACCCCACTACATAAAGGCCAGGGTAGAGGGCCGGGTAAGGGTAGACTCTGTAGACCCCCTGAGGGACCCCCACGGTCTGAAGAGGATCCTCCAAGCAACACAACAAGACCCCACAGCCCAGGTCGTCGGCCCCACAGTCTACTCCGAGGCCGCCCTAACCCCCAGCCTATGGGGGCTCCCCCCGGGAGAGGTCAGGGAAAGGGCGTTAGAGGCCCTGGAGACGCACGGGATACTACACCTCCGGGAGAGGCCCGTCCACAGGCTATCGAGCGGGGAGCTCATGAGGACGGCGCTAGCCGGAGTAACGAGCGTGAAGCCCAGGTACCTGCTCCTAGACGAGCCGACCAGCCACCTAGACGAGAAGGGCGTGGACTCCTTCCTGGAATCCATAACCAGGCTAAGGGAAGAGGGCATGGGCATAGTGATAGCGAGCCACAACCCCCGGATCCACAGGATAGCCGACAAGTGCTACACTATCAAGGTGGAGCTGAGGGAGGGGTGCATCGAGGGACCCCCGCTCCCGGAGAGGAAGAGGGTCCCCCAAGGCGTTACACGGGGAGAACCGGTAATCACGCTGGAGAGTGTCTCGGCCTCATACCCCGGAGCCGAGGAGCCAGCTCTAAGGGATGCGAGCCTGAGGATCCACAGGGGCGAGATGGTAAGCCTGGTAGGCCCCAACGGCTCTGGTAAGACGACGCTCCTCTACACCATAGCCGGGATCCTGAAGCCCAGCCGGGGAACGGTTAGGGTGGCGGAGAAGCCGGCCCTCCTACCCCCAGACCCCCTCCTAGTATTCTCCCGGGGGACCCTGCGGGACGAGCTGAAAGCCCTAAACACCGAGTGGGTCCCGGACTGGGCTTCAGGCCTGGTCGATAAGCCCCTGCTACGTATGAGTGGGGGCGAGTTGAAGCTGGCCAGTCTAGCCCTGGTAGCGGCGTCGGGCAGGAGGCTGTTATTGCTTGATGAGCCGACTGAGGGGTTGGATCCATGGAATAGGGCTAGGCTGGCCGAGGCTCTAATGGACTTGGCCGAGAAGGGCTACACAGTGGTCTACGCGACCCATGACCGAGGGCTAGCGGGGCTCGCCGATAGGGTATTCAGGGTGTCGGGCGGGGTGGTCTATGCTTGATACCATGGCTCCTCCAGAGGATTGAGGCCGCCTTGAACTACGAGGCTGGGAGGGGCCTCGTGTATAGGGCGCACGCTGGGCTCAAGCTTGTGGGGCTCGCCTTCTCCTGGGCCTCGGTCCTAGTAGCCCAGGGGCTGCCCATGCACCTGGCCAGCCTCTCGTATCCATTACTGCTCCACGCCCTGGCTGGCAGGGTTAAGGCTAGGTACGCCTTCATATCCAGCGCTGTGCCAGCGTTGTTGATCGGCGCGGCGGCCCTAGTCTTGAGCCCTTATAGGCCCTTGACCTTGGAGTGGCTTGAGAGGAGTATCGTGCTCACCCTGAGGGTCTACGCGCTCGCCTCGGCCGGCCTATTGACCTTCTCCACGACACCGCCCACCAGGCTGGCGGGCCTCGTCTCCAGGAGGTTCCCGCTCCTCCATGATACCCTTATACTGGCCTATAGGCTGGCCCCCCTCGCCACTATAGACCTTGCTAGGGCCTACGTGTCCCAGAGACTCCTGGGCAAGGGCGTGAGGGACCCTCTAGTCGGCGCGGTCCTTGAGGAGCTGTATAGGGCTAGGATGATCGAGGTCTCACTATACACTCGGGGCGTCGAGCCCGGGAAGCCTAGGTCGCCGTTGGATGACCCGGGCGATCCCGTGCTCGGCATGCTACTGGCTGGGGCTGGCCTCCTGGCCCTAGCAGTAGTCATCGCCTGGAGGCTGCTTGCCTAGAGTATTTTACGCTGGCCAGCCCCTCATTCCCGTGTGGTGCGTGTGTATTGTCTAGCGACGAGTGTAGGAGGGGTTTGGAGGAGGCGAAGAGGACTCTTGAGGCGGCCGGCTTCCCGGTCATGGTTGAGGATGAGACGCTGACCAGTTTCTTCGCTATTGACAAGGAGGGCGCCGCCTTCGCCTACACGGTGGAGTGCTCGGAGGATGGGAGGCCCGAGGCCTACGCCGGCGTGCGGGGGCTTGTCGAGAGGCTTAAAGGATTGGATTGTAGCGCTAGGGAGAGGTTCTGGCTCAAGCTCCTGGAGCTGCCCTCTAGGTATAGGGTTAGCGTTGGCCTGGACAAGGACCTGCTACTCATATACTTCCCGCCGGGGGACCCGGCTACCGTCTACACCTACGTAGGCTCGACCTATGCCCTCGGAGCCTCTATAGCTGGCTGGATAATGGATGCGTTGGAGGCCTTGGGGAAGGGAGGGGAGATACCGGAGTTTAGGCCCGAGGAGGCTGAGGGCTAGAGGGGGATTACCTCGTATATCCTCCCCTCGCTCTCGGCGTCTAGCCTCGGCCCCTCCCTCTTGTGGGCCGCTTTGAACTCTTGGCTGTCAAGCCAGGCCTTGAGGCTCTCCATGGAGTCCCACTTAGTCACGACTAGGACCTCTAGGCCCTCCCTGTCCACGAGTAGTTCTATGCCCTGGAACCCCTTCATCCCGTCTACAAGCCTGCTCCTGTTCATGAACCTCTCTATTATGGAGTCGAAGGTTGCCTTGTCCCGGGCTCTTATCCTGTTCACGATCGCGACACTCAACACGTCACACCAGGCTAGATATATATCTAAAGTAATAGTTATACACTAATATATACCGTCTACCCCGAGGCCACGGGATACCCGTCGCCCCTATAGTCGGTGGCCACAGCAAGACCCCCAGGCCAAGAGTAGAGCCCGTTGGCCACGCCAGTCCTCCCAGCCACGACCTCATAGCCAGGAGGGACCCCCCAGGCCCCGACCCCGGGGTCCACGGTGAGCCTACAGGTCCAGGGGGTCCAGAGTAGCCTGGGGAGTGCTATAGCCTCTCCTATACTATACCCGTGGTCGACCACGCTAGTAACTAGGAACGCGTGTTGCTGGGGCCGGAAGTGGCCTCCCGAGACTCCTAGGGACAACACTTTGTCTCCAGCCACGGCTATCACTGCCGAGAGGGTGTGGAGGGGCTTCTTGCCGGGCTCCAGCGTGTTGGGCAGGCCCGGCTGGAGCGTGAACCCGCTGGCCCTCCCGTGGAGCGTCACCTGGTATATGGGCTCGGTTACCATGGATCCGAAGGGCTGGAAGAGGCTCTGTATGCCGGAGACTATCATCCCGTCCTCATCCATGACTGTGTAGTGGGTCGTGTCCCCGTCCCCGCCAGAGGCTCCGGCCAGCCTCGCACACTCCAGGGGGCCTCTGGCGGCTATGCTCCTCATCATGCCTATGTAGTCCTCCGACAATAGCTCTTCGACGCTCATCTTCATGTAGCGTGGATCACCCAGCTCCCTATCCCTGGCCTCGTAAACCACCCCGGCAGCCGAGAGTATGTAGTAGAGCCTAGACCGGGGGTCCCTCGGCAGGCGCCACTGCTCCAGCACCTTCAACATGTGGAGCGTCGTTATGCCCTGCGTGTTGGGGGGCATCTCCCACACGGTCCAGCCGCGGTACGAGGCGCTCACCGGGTCTTCGAAGACGGCCTCGTAGACCCTCATATCGTCTAGTGCCAGCACCCCGCCCCTCTCGGCCAGGTACTCCTCTATCCTCTCCGCTGGGCTTCCCTCATAGAAGCTCCTCGGATCCCCTGCTATCTCCTCTAGCAGGCGTGCGAGCCCCTCGAACTTGACCATGGTGCCGGGCTCTATGGGCGTGTCTTCTAGGTAGGTTCTACGGGAGCCCGGGTCCTTGGCTAGCTCGACCGCGTGGGCTTTGAGGGCTTTGGCTAGTGATGGAGGGGCCGGGAAGCCTTCCCTGGCTAGCCTTATAGCGGGCTCCACCAGGTCCCTCCACTCCATGCTCCCATGCCTCCTCCACATCCTGTACAACGCGTCTATCATGCCTGGCACCGTGGGCGAGAGCGGGCCTCGCGGCGGCACGCTCCTCAACCCCCTATCGAGGAACAGCTCCCTCTTCAGCCTGCGGGGCGCGTGTCCAGACCCGTTCACATAGTCTACCCTGCCGTCGGGGGCCCTGATCAGGGCGAAGTAGTCGCCTCCAAGCCCTCCCAGGTGGGGCGCCACGACGCCTAGGACTAGGCTAGCCGCTACCGAGGCGTCGACCGCGTTCCCGCCTAGGAAGAGCACCCTGGCGGCGGCCGCCGACGCGAGGGGCTCCTCTGTTGCCACTCCAAGCTTCCTGCCGTAAGCCTGCCTGACCCTGTGGTTTAGCTCGTCCACGCCAGACCACGTCCCGGGGCCTGTACGGGGAATATACTTACCTATTAATATCCAAGACCGCGACCTATAGGCTGGACCAGTGCGGGGTGTATTCCTGGTTGTCCGAGCCTAGACCCATGACCAAGGACGCGTTAATGTCCTCCTTCGGCGGGGAATCCATGGCCCACATGAGATACCTCATATTCGCCGAGATAGCTGAGAGGGAGGGCTTCCCCAACGTAGCCAGGCTCTTCAAGGCAGTCGCCTTCGCCGAACAAGTCCACGCTAGGAACCACTACAAGAGGCTGGGCGCCCTGAAGGAGGACGCGAAGGTCGTGGCGGGCGCCCCATTCGGCCCCGGCAACACTTCGAAGAACCTGGAGCTAGCCATAATGGGGGAGGAGTTCGAGGTAGAGGAGATGTACCCCGTCTACATAGAGATAGCCAGGGCCCAGGGCAACAAGGCCGCCGAGATAAGCTTCAGGTACGCCCTTGAGGCCGAGAAGATACACGCCCAGCTATTCAGGGAGGCCAAGAAGTACGTGGACCAGGGCAAGGACTGGCCCCTAGACGGCTACATATGGGTCTGCCCGGTATGCGGCCACACATACGTGGGCAAGGAGCCGCCGCCTAAGTGCCCTGTCTGCGGGGTCCTGGGCAAGGACTACGTCAGGTTCTAGGGCTCCCAGGCCTCAAAGCATAAAACACTCAAAAACCAGGGGAAGGGTCCTTCGACCTAGCATGGCCTATGGAGGCTGGGTGGAGATGTATAGGAGGGTCCTCGAAGGCGTCTACATGAAGCTAGTCCAGTGCAGTAGCGAGATACTGGTTGTCGAGACGCTCCTTGAACCCGGAGCCCAGGTGCCAGAGCACTCCCACGAGTCGAGCCAGGCGAGTATCGTGTTGAAGGGGAGCCTCGTATTCGGCGTGGAGGGACAGGGGGAGAAGGTGTTGAGGGCAGGCGACTATACTATAGTGCCTAGTGGAGTCAAGCACTGGGCCAGGGCCCTAGAATACTCGGTGGTCCTCGATGTTAACTGGCCGTTGACGAGGGACAGGATGCTTCTCGTGGAGAGGCTTGGCGGCTGTAGAGGCATATCCGGTTAAAAACAAGGGCTATAGCACCGGGAGGGGCCAGGGGACGAATGACTGGTACACTTCATGGACCCGCGGTAGTCGCTGCTATGGCCGTGGTGGGCGGGCTGATAGGGTACGTGACTAACGTTGTCGCCGTCAAGATGCTCTTCAGGCCCAGGAAGCCCATATGCCTACTACACGGTAAGGTATGCATACAGGGAGTCATACCGGCTAGGAAAGACGAGATCGCCTCCAGGCTAGCCGATATAGCCTCAAACCACCTCCTATCTGAAGACGCGAAGAAGCGATTCTCGGGGCTCTTCAGGGAGAGGCTGAGGGAGGCCATAACCGGTATTGTGCTAGACAACCTACTACGCCACGCCCCGAGGAATCCCTTCACCGGGAAGCTCGCATCCATAATAGCCGAGGCAATCGTGGATGCCGTGACCCCGAGGATCTTCAGGCTCTACGAGGAGGCTATGTCACGGATTGATCTCCGGGAGGTGGTTGAGGGGGAGTTGCGTAGGCTGTCAACGGAGGATATAGAGGAGGTGTTCTACAAGCTGGCCGGGAGAGAGCTCAAGTTCATAGAACTGGCCGGGCTAGCACTGGGCTCAATAATAGGCCTGGTAGAGGGGGTACTGGTACTAGCGCTGGCCTAGGAGGCCTCCGCCACGCGCCTCTTATAGAACACATACACCAGGAGTAGCACAATCAGCATGAACACGCCCACGTAATAGGGCTCCGGCACCGGCGGAGGCGGATCAGGCGTGAAATACATCAGGTCACTCTTCTCGGACTCGCTACCAACAACAAGGTAGTCACCCGTGGGGTTTAGGGCCAGGGACGTGATGCCAGCGCCATCGACAGTGTCATACTCCCATAAATCCTTGCCATTATTGTCGAAGAGGAATATCCTGCCATTCGATAGGCCCACTACAATATACCTGTCGTCATCGGACACGTCGAGAGCCCTAATAAAGGCGTCTTTAAATGGGATGGCCCACATAGTGTTTCCCGTCGAGTCGGTTGCTCTAAGCTCGCTTTGACCACTATAGTAATCGTTGCCGCCGGCATACGTTATCTCAGTGCCCAGCGCGACAGACTCGACAAGGCCGTGGACCCCGTTATCCCAGATCACGGCTCCATGCACTGGATCCAACAAATACACTCCTTCCGGTACGCCAGCTGCTAAGAACTTGCCGTCAGAGTTGAAGTCTATGCTGAAGACTGGTCTGCCTAGGTCAGTCTTCCAGACTACATCTCTACGTGTCACATCTACCAGGGCAACTGTACCGTCTCTTGAGCATGTAGCCAGCATTGCTACACGCGGCTCGAATTCTACGTCAAGCACCGCGTCGTTATGGATACGTTCATACCATAAGATGTCTGTAGTGTCTGTTATAACCACCGATCCATCAAGTAGACCAACTCCAATGAAATACGCTTCTCCCTCCACTAGTGTTACATCGACAGCCGTGCCCGGAGAGTCGAGGATCCACGTCGCAATCTCTCCCCCGTCAGAGCTATATAGGGATAGACGGCCTCTGTTCTCGGTTTCATTCATTAATGCTGCTATGATCCTCCCGTCGGGGCTAATGGCTACATCCACGACTGGGATGTCTAGCTCTTTTCTCCATATCTCTTTTCCCTCGCTATCGAATAGGAAGAGGAAGCCGTGCCTGGTCCCGACTATAACGAATTTGCCGTCGTCGCTCATATCAACGCTGGTCACATAGTCTCCGAGGTCATGGATCCAGGTTGGGGGTGGTTCTGGCGGGGCCGCTGTCGCCACAGGGAGTATCGTGCCTGCTAGTATTAACAGGAGGATTAGGAGTGGAGCTGTAGGCCGCTCCACTGGTGCCCCACTATTAAATTTTATGATTGGTTTAGTATTAACGGTTTATGGGTTGTCTTCTCATATCACGCCTTAAAATAGGACTATTTTATCGCCGCCGATATCGATATTTTTAGGAGTGGTTCCTCCCTGTCTTCGGGCTGGCTCCATTGGACTATTAGTAGCGTGTAGAGGCCTGGCTGGTTTGGAGACCATTCTAGTGTTGGGTTGTGGGTTCCCATTACTGGTAGCTGTGGGTTCCTGGCTATGATCTGGTGTTTCTCCCACCACTTGGTCATCTCGTCTATGCCTATCAGGCCCTGGAATACCTCTACGCTTATGTTCATGTTTGACTCCGCCTCCACTATTATCTTGTCGCCCATGGTGAGGGGTGGGAGGTACACTACTATCGCCGGCGGGCTCATGCCGTAGTTGAACCTGTTCGACACGTTGTATAGACAGTAGCGGTCCCACTCGGTGACTGGCTCGGCCGTTATATTGGATATGTATATGTAGCTGTAGGCGTGGAGTCCGAGCACCACGTATCCAGCCGGGTCTGGCGGCGTTATGAAGGATATGGTCTTCCACTCGCTCGTGTTGCGGGTGAATATGTTGGCTAGGCCCAGGTACCATCTATCCTTGCTAGGGGAGTAGAGGTTGATGTCCAAAGCCCCCTCTCCCCTGTCGAGGTAGGTGACGTTCACGACGTATGCACAGTCGGCCGAGACGTATATCCTGGGGGCCAGGGTCTCTATGGGGCCAACGTACATGGCCCTTCTACCGGCTATATCGACTGGGCCGAGCCACTGGTCGGTGTTTATGTATACCTCCTCCTGGCTGGTTATAGGGGTCCTCACCGGGCCCACATGATACACCCTCGACCCCGGATTCGAGGCCCAGTGCACCACGGGGAAGAGGGGTGAGCCGAGCATCTTGACTAATGGTATCTCCTGTAGGTGGGCTGGCAGGGGGTAGCCTGAGAGGAATATGTATTCCACGTTCCTCTCCCGGAGCCAGTCTAGGACCGCCTTGGGGTCGTTCATTGTTATGAGGGGGATTGCCTCGTCCGAGTCCAGGAATATGAATGCTAGGGGGTCCCCGCCGGCCACATAGTATATCCTGTGGTCCATTGTCAGTATCTTCTGACCCGGCTTGAGGTGCTCGTTAAGCCATATCCACGCATAGGCGTCTTCACCGTACTCGTGCTTCATAAGCTCCGTCCAGTCCATGCCCGGGTGTGCTATGTAGTATGTGAAGTCGCCTCCCGGCTTTATCTGGGGACTGTGATATATGAAGCTACGCCCTCCTATGAGGACTGGGAGGCCCGGGAAGAGGAGGCCAGGCAACACGATCACGAGCAGTACCGTGGCAACAGCAATCTTAGCTCGTAGACCATCCCCGCCTCCACGTGGAAACGCGTCTTTCACGAGGTATAGGGTGTATGCGGCTGCGACCGGCATTACCGGGAGCAGGTATCTTAGGAAGAATCCGTTGACCGCGAACACCGTTATGACCGCTAGGACTGCTAGGATTAGACCCGTGTCCCGGCTCCTCCTCTTTGAGGCTAGGAGGAGCGTTATGCTGGCCCAGAGTGCTAGGGCTATCGAGGGGTATAGGCCCCTGTGGCTCGTCAGTAGGTAGAGGTAGTCCAGCGGGCCTGGGTTGGGCTTGCCGAAGGCCACCCACATGCTGACGCTCTTTATACCCTCCATTGTCCTGCGGAGCAGGTAGAGGGTTGTCGTGTGTAGTCCTATCATGTTCGTTAGGAATGGATAGAGGGGGTCCCCCACCCTGACTATATTCCGGACATACCATGGCACGGCTACCGCGGCTAGCAGGAGTGAGGGGTAGAGGAGGCGCCTCCACTCGCCCCTGCCAGGCTTCATCCAGTACAGTGTTAGGGCTAGGGCTATCGCGGCTAGGAGTATTCCCTCGTAGTTGGTCGACGCCATGAACCCCATTGTGAGCCCGAGGAGCATCAGGATCCTATAGTCCCTGGAGCCCCTGTACCGTAGCGTGTGGTATAGCGTCATCGTGAAGAACGCTGTTAGCAGCATGTAGTTGTTGGATTGGAACGCGTGGTTGACGAACTCTGGAGTTATCGCTAGTATGAATGGGGCTAGCAGGGGGTACTTCATCCATTCCATATGCGACGCGATCCTATAGGTGTAGTATAGTGTTATGGCCGCCGCCAGGGGGGATACGAGTCTCAGGTAGAAGTCGTCGACCATGCCCGTGGTTATGTAGAAGTAGCCCGCTATAGACGGGTAGAGTGCTGGGTAGTTGGAGCTCATCTCTATACCTACAGAGGGACCCACCAGGGTTGGAAACCCGTGGTATAGGTAGAGTACCTTGGCCATCGTGGCGTGGTAGATTAGCTCGTCCCACCCGTCAACCGGGTATAACAGGGAGTGCCAGAAGTACATCGCCACCGCAAGCAGTATTACGGGGAGGATTAACCGCTCCGCCAGCGAAAACCTCCTCCCCATACTGGAGCCATCCCCACTACTACCCCTGCACTTGAACTTTGTGAATAGGACTAGGGCGGCCGCCAGTTCCAGGGCCATGGCCGCGTCAATCACCATCCTGTCGGCGTGTCCCAGTATCCCGAGGACCATTGTGGTCCAGCCGGTTATCCCCATGAATACTAGCGTGGCGGATGCCAGGAACTCGGTTAACGGCCTAGCGCCTACCAACATACATGCGACGAGTAGGGCTATGGCTACTGGTATCGCTGCATCGACTGGGACCGGGGGAGGGTGTAGGCTTCCGCCGTAGGTTATGTGGGGGGATTCGAGCCATTCTATGGTTGCTGTGAGCGTGGGTAGCCATGCGCGATTATTGTTAACGTACCATAGCCAGGAGGTTATGTAGATGAAGAGTCCCAGAGTTGCCAGCTCTATCCTCCGCGTCGTTGGCTCATCGTTTATACCCATAGGTGGGTCCACCTAGCTGGTTGTAGGCTGGAGAAAGATGAGGGGTTTATTTTCTTCCCTTCAAGTAGACTGCTACCACTAGGATAACTATTATCGCTACGGCGACGGCCGCCGTTATCTTGAGCGCGTTGCTGGGCTTCGCGGGCTTCCCGGTTGTCGTGGTGGTAGTGGTCGCTGCTGCGGTGGTAGTGGTTGCAGTTCCGGTGGTTGTAGTTGTCGTGGTGGTTACTGGAGCTGTCTTCACGCCGACTACTAGGTAGTTGGCTATGCCCGGCACCCCGACCTCCACTATAGTCTTGCCGGCCTCGGCCCTGACGACGTCTGGCCTGACTTCAACCCACTCGTGGCCGTTCCACACGTATACGACTAGCGACTGGGGCGATAGCTTCTGTTTGACCTCTATGACTAGCTTTGACTGTGTGGCTAGGTTGATTACCTCCTCCTTGGCCACTATAGCTACTATGGATACGGGCTTGACTCCTTCTATGGTTGGTAGTGCTGGTGGTAGGCTTTTGAGCACGTAGAGGTCGAGTTGCACGGTCTTGACCGGCTTCTTGAACCCCATCTCTATCTTCTTGACCGGCTGCTCTGGGTCGAACTTCGAGACGTTTATCTCCACCTTCTCCTCGGCTTCAGCGCTGGAGTATGATACGGTTGTGTGGTGTTCTACTATTGACTCCGGCGGTATTGGCGGGGCGTATTGTGATGTGGCTGTTAGGGCGTGTTGGATCGAGAGGATTGCGAGTAGGATTATCACCGTCGTCTTTAGTGTTTTCGTGTTCATCTCGTGCACCCGGGTAGTGTGATGCCCATGTATCATTATTAAAACCTGAATTATAGGTTTAACTGTTCCCTAAGTATGTAAAAAAGAATAGGTGTTGTGTTAAATAAAGTTATATTGGGTTTGGCGCTTGTGGAGGCGAGGCCAGCCACGGGGTGAAGTCCACGTTCCCGGTCACCAGGTCACCGCTTCCCGGGTTGACTCCAGGCGCGTTCGGGCCTGACGGGTCTCCCCACCAGCTCTCGGTAGCGTTTATGTAAGAGGACTCCTCGGCGTGTGCACCTATGTAGACGTTACCGTAGATGGAGTCGTAGTGGGCAACTACCGTAGCGTTGCCATAAGCTGATATGCCGTAGGCGTTCCATACTATGGTGCTGTTGGTTATGGTTACACTGGCTCGCTCGAAGACGGCTAGCCCGTCCCACGTGTTGTTCTCTATGAGCGTGTAGTGTATCGTGGCGGTGCTCGTGCCCCAGACCATTATGCCCCAGGAGTTGCCTGCCAGGGTGGAGTTGGTTATCGTGGCACTGGCATTGTCTAGCAGGATTATACCGTTCGCCAGGCTACTGAGTACTGCAACGTTCTGTATGGTGCCCTGTGAGTTGTGGAATAGTCCTATGCCAGCCCATCCTGGGTTGGCTATAGTCACGTTCCTGGCCGTCACGGTGCTCGTGTCGAATGAGAGTATGCCTAGCGTGCCAGACCCGTCTATCAGGGAGTCGTAGATCACCAGCCTGCCGTTACCAGATGTTATTATGCCCTCGTAGAGTGTGTTCATTATCTTAGTAGCCTCTACCGAGAGCAGCGCGTTGCCGAGGACTCCGCCTCCTCTCCCGGTGTTGTGGATCTCCGAGCTGCTGACTTCTACAGCCGAGTTGTCGAAGGCTAGTAGCGCCTCCCACGCGGTCCCTGTTATATACGAGTCCTCCACTATTATGGAGGCGTTCCCGTAGGCTGCCGCGCCGGCCCAGTCGCTACCGTTTATCACGCTGTTGGCTGCTAGCACGCTTGAGGATTCTATTGCTAGTATCGCTAGCGTCGTGGAGTTCTGTATGGTGACGTTGTCGAGCATTGCCTGCGACTGCCTGGTTGTGACTACGCCGAAGATGCAGTTGGATATTGTCGAGTTGTGTAGGAGTAGTGAGAACGATGTGGAGCTTGGCCCGTTGTAGAGTATGGCTCCATTCAGAGTGTCGGACACGAATACTTCTACTCCGTTTAGCGTTGCTTCCTCGCTTGTAGCTATCCCGGCGAAGGCGTTTCCGGTGATGCTGGTATCCTCTACCAGCATGTTGGACTGGTCTCTCGCGAACACGCCTATGTTGTTGCCCGTGGCCGTGGAGTCGTAGACCTCTACCTGGGAGTCCTCCAGGGCCACTAGTCCCTCATTGGTGTTGCCAGCCAGTAGTACGCCTTTGAGCATCGCATTCGATGCCTGGAGCATTACACCCCACATTCCGCTGGTGAAGCTTGAGTCCATGACGTCTACGGTGCTCTTGTATGCGTATAGCCCTGCTCCACCTGCACCCGTGACTAGGGCGTTCTTGATGGTTGCATTAGACTGGTATAGGCCTATCGCGTCGCTCGCGGTCCCTGTTATGCCGAGGTTGTTGGCTTCTATGCTTGACTTGGAGGCTAATAGGCCGACTGATCCCGAGTTTATGGTGACGTTCTCTAGGTCTACCATGCCCTCGTAGGATAGTACTCCTATAGAGTTGGCGTTGATTATCATGTTGTAGAGGCCTACCTTGCCGGTCTTAGATACTAGGAATGGCACCACGCCGTTCACTACCGGTGGGTTGCTCGGGTCCATGGCCTTGATGGTCAAGGGCTTGGTTATGCCTATCACTGGCTCATAATATGTTCCAGGGTAGACCATTATTATGGATCCTGGAGGCACCGCCTCGACTGCGTCTGCTATACTGGTGAAGTCTGCCCCGCTACCCTCCGGCCCGACAGTATATATGGGGATTCCTTTTACGGCGAAGGCGTCTAGTGTGCCGAACCATCTGGTCTCTGTGAAGTTGGCCGTGGTCACGTTTAGATAGATGCTTACCGGGCCGAGGATGAAGCCGGACGGTATAGCTACGGTGAACCTGTATACTCCAGGCTCTACTTCGGTTAGGTTCGCGTTTGCTGTGTTGAGGTCGGAGTCAGCTATGCTCATGGATAATCCTGTTATGTTACTGTATGTGCCAGGCACGTATAGCCTGCCAGTTACCTGGTTGTACTCGTCAGCCTCTATGGTGCCATTTAGCATGTATCGGTCAAATAGTATGTGGAACCCGTTGAATCCTTCGAGCGAGGAGCCGGTTGCCGTGTATCGCGCCAGGCCGTAGGTATAGTATGACAGGTATGGGTATATGAAGGCGTCTTCGACGTAGATTGTTAATGTCCCGGGCGTCGCTGGGATGGCCATGTAGATGAAGTCGCCAGCTGCTCCCATGTAGAGTGGCGTCATGTTGAAGTAGATCTCTACGTATCCATAGTCGAACCAGATCTGGTTTCCTAGAGAGTCCATGCCAAGCTCGGTATAGATGTAGTCGAAGCCGGCATAGCCTGGAATCAACTTGACGTGTGGAGCCTGTAGTGGTAGCAGGCCATAGCCCCAGAACGCGTTTTCACCAGCCGCGTAGAACTTCATGTCGTCGTCGACGAACCATAGACCTATATCGTCGATGTCATACATCCCTATATAATATGCGTTTCCTGTCAACACCTCAAGCCTCTCTAACGGAGAGGTGATGGGTAGTAGGAATGCCATTGAGAAGCCCCACATCAGTGTTCCACGCTTGAATCCGTGTTGGCTGGTGTAGGTTTCATTGTATGCTCCACCGTCTGTTCCATAGGCGGTTATTCTTGAGGCGGTCGTGTTATAGTCTGGCTGTATTGTTATTGGGGTGAGGGTCTGGTCTAGCGGCGTTATTATATCGTAGAACGTGCTCGCAGACGCAGCATCTTCGTTGCCGGGTACGTACTTGACCCTCCACACGCTCTCAAGCTGGGTTGGCGTCACGTAGACTACGGGCGGGCTGGTCGTCTCGTCTAGATAGCCTAGGTGGCCTATGCTGATGGAGCCCGTATAGTTTCCGATAGTTATGTCGCTCTTCCCTATGAGGTAGAAGTCCTCCAGGTACTTGGCCGTGAAGCCGGCGTCGAAGGTTAACGGCATCGTGGAGTTCTCATACATGTCCACTACAGTATCGTTGCTCACGCTAACATCAGCCACGACGTATGTTGGCTCGTATGTATCCCAGGGTATCCATATGAGGTGGAACAAGCCGTCTGGCAGGTATAGCACTAGGGTGCCGTTCTCGTTTGAGAGCCTTAGCCCGAGGAATAGCGACGCTTCAACCGGGCTGGTATAGCTGTCTTTGAAGAGGATTACCTCCTCGTAGCTGCCAGGAGACCCGTCATCGTAGTACAGGTTGACTACCACCTTGTTCAATAGCGCTATGGAGGCTAGAGCCCGGTACGTCTTGTTTTCTGTATCATCGTGTACAGTTAGGTATAGGATGTAGAGGCCCTTGCTGAATCCAGTAGTGTTCAATAACACGTTGTACGGGGTCGAGTTCAGCGGACCGAGCATTAACTGGCTGCTGGTTGAAGCCACTACTGTAGAGGCCAAGAAGTCCTCTACGAGCACTGTTACGGTGAGGTTCTTGCTGGCCGATGCCAGGTTTGTTATCGTGAAGGTCATGTTGACAAGGTCTCCGGGCGTTCCAATGTAGTTGCTCGTCACGGGGTCTACTATGAGTGACGCGTTTATAGCGTCTGGGACCTGCACGAGCCCCAGGCCCTGGTGGAATACATCATATCCTAGATCCATGGCAGTCAATGCTAGTAGGTCTTTGACTTGTTGTGGCGTTGGCGTCATGTTGTATTTCTGTTTGTAGGCTTGTATTAGTAGTGCCGCGCTCCCTGAGACGTGCGGAGTAGCCATACTAGTACCGGATAGTGCAGCGCAGCTGTTACCGGGTAGTGCAGCGAGTATATTGACGCCAGGGGCTACCACGGTGGGCTTAATCCTCATATCGAGGGTCGGGCCCTGGCTACTGAACCAGGCTAGCGTTAGGCTTTTGTCTACCGCTCCCACAGTTATGGCTGATCTGGCAGATGCTGGTATTCCGACTGTCCCGTATCCTGGCCCGGCGTTGCCAGCGGCTACTACAACGGTTACTCCTAGGCTTGATGCGTAGTCTACTGCTAAGCTTAGCGGGTCTGTGCCGTCGCTTGGTATATCGGCGCCGAGGCTCATGCTGATTATATCGGCCTCGTCGCCGGTGTTTGGAGTGCCGTCTGGTCCTAGGGCGGCGAATTCTATGCCGTTTATGATCCATGAGGTATAGCCCCAGCCGTATTTGTTGAGGACCTTTACGGCCCATATGTATGCCCCTGGGGCCACGCCTGGGCCGAGGTGATCATAGCCCACTAGGACGTCGTTCTTGCCTGTGTTCGTGTTAAACCCTGTTAGCAGTGCCGCTAGCGTGTCGTCATCGCTTGAGAACGCCCATATGTAGATGTGCTTGAAGAGGTCTGTCTGGTTGTCTCCGTCGGCATCGTATGCGAAGGTGCTGTTTAGGGCGGATCCGATCACGTGGTTTGACTCTCCAGTGTAGTTGTATAGTCGCCCGTCGCTGCTTCCAACGACTACGAACTCATAAACATAGTATATCTCGTCGTTCTCCTCTAGATCCTCTAAGTATAGTGTTAGATTTGAGTATACAGGGGTGTCGTAGGTTGCGTTGATCAGAGTCCTTATCCCGCCAGAGTCGGGTACCGTCGCGTTCCATATAGTGCCAGCCGCTGTCGACGCCACGTGGGTTCCGTGGCCGATGTAGTCCATTGGGTCGTTGGCCTCGGAGCTTGGGTACTCGACGAAGCTCTTCTTGACTATGACCTTCGTGTCATTCGTCGTGGGGTCGTTGTCGAAGTCGTCTAGCATAGGGTGGGTCCAGTCGACCCCGGTGTCTAGTATCGCTATGTTTACCCCGGAGCCATTGAAGCCTAGGTTCCACGCCTCTGGGGCTCCGATTAGTGGCACGCTATCGTTGAGGTTTACCTTTACCTTGGCGTCTAGGTAGATTTTCTCTACGCTGGGATTACTCTCGGCCCATTTTAGGAAGTCTGCTGCGTTGTCCTTGTTTAGGGTTAGGCTTATTGCTGGGATGAGCTTGTAGACGTGTCTCACCTCTATTCCCATCGATCTTAGGGTGTTGGCTATCGCGTCGCCCATCGCCTTTATAGTGTCTGGGTCGTTGCCTGGGGCCTTGTACTTTAGTATCACTGGGATCTCTTGGCCGTAGTCGTTCTCGGCTAGGTACTTTATGTCGAATAAGTTAATGTCGAGTTTCTTCATGTCGATCCCGGCTGGGATCAGGTATACGTGGTTTGGCAGCGAGGCTAGGTAGTATTCCCTGGCTATCCTGTGGTCTCCCTTGATGTTGACGGTAAACCCGTCCTTCTCGTTGTAGTTTACAATTGCAGTGTCTCCTGTCGGCAGGAGTATTTTCGCCCTATAGGTCTCTGGAGCCCTAGCGGTTAGATCAGGCGTGCGGATTGGCTGTAGCTCTTTGTCCTGTCCTATGTAGTGCCTGTTAAGGTATACTCCTCTATTGTTGATTTTCACGCTGTCGCCTCCCGATAGGACCTTTACAGCCTCGTCGGGTAGGTTGATTCCGTATTTTGATAGAATGCCTTTTAGGTCTTCTGGCAGGCTTGCTGTGGCTTTGACTTGTCCTCCTGTGCTTGTGTTGGCTAATGCGGATCCTGCTGGTATTATGAACATGCCTATTAGTAGGAGTGCGAGGATTGCCTTGAGGGGTTTTTTATTCAAGATTTACACCCATAACTTATGATTTGTATTCGGTTATATCACAGAGTGCTATCGACATATATAAGTTTATAGAGGCGTTAACCGTATATGCTGAATATATATCCCTTAAATATAGTCTAATAATTAATATTATAAATATAACAGGCAGCCGATTAAAACAAATAACCCGAAGGCGATAGAAAGGCTCGCCACGCTCGTGTCACTCCATCCCCTCGGGGGGAAGGCCCTCCCGGGGTCGAGGGGGCTGGTCCGCTCATCGCCACCCAGCCAGGACGAGCCGCAGCAGGTTATATCGCTACCCGGATCCCACCAGGTCCCGGACCACTTCTATCAGGGTTAGGGGGTCCCTCGACACGATATATATGACGGGCTCGACCCCTTCGCCCAGCTCGACCTCGAAGGCCACGTCCCCCCGGGCCTCAGCGATCCTGGCCGCCCTAGGCGTGTACCTAAGCACAGTGGCCCACGCGTCGCTCCCCCAATACCTGGAGTACTTCAACGCGACCCTACCCGTATGCTTGGAGCCTCCCTTGATCGGCGAGCCGGCTACTATGACTCCCGTGGCTGCCTTTACTATCCTCCCATCCAGCCCAACCACATCTTCTACCGACTCGGAGCCTCTGGGTGCGTAGGCCAGGTTAGACCCGACCTCGGGGATCGAGTCCCTAATGGGGAGGTCTAGGAGCCTCTCAAGGACCTCGTAGTAGAGGCGTATCTCCGGTGGCTCGCCCGTCTTGAGGGTCGCCTCGCACAGCCTATTCCCCCTGCAGTAGTTCGACTGCAGGGCCAGCATGTTGGCGGTTAACGCGATCTCCCCGCTATCGCCCCTTGTAACCCTGTTGCATAGTATGTCTAGGTGTAGCTTGAGGGTCCCCCTCGCGATCCCCTCGCCAGCGAGCATGTCGAGGTAACGGTCGAGCCCGTGCTTCAGGTACTTGTGGATCATGGGCTGGCTCACGCCCAGGAGCCTCGATATCCTATGCTGGCTCACGCCCCTAGCGTAGAGGCATGATGCAACGGCTCCCCTTAACAGGGGCAGTATCCTCCTAGCCACATACTCCTGGGGCAGTAGCGGGCCCCTCATTCAATCCCCCTAGACAGGCTCCCACGCCGGCCCCCTTATTCTTTAACAACTACAAGCCCACAGGCTACCCCTGGAGGGAGGAGGTCGACGTCAATGGCGGGCAAGAAGGACCTCTACCGTGACAGGGACGTGGTAAAGAAGATGGCCCAGCTGATGATGCAGGGCGCCGTCATGCTATCGGAGACCTGCCCCATATGCGGCCTCCCATTGTTCAGGCTGCGTAGCGGGGAGGTAGTATGCCCTGTCCACGGGCGCATTATCATGGTTCGGAGCGACGAGGAGGCCAGGGAGGTCGAGGTAGACAGTATAGTTAGAGAGGTCGAGCACTACGCCGCCCGGAAGGTGCAGACGCTCATGGAGGATGGGAGCCCAGGCGAGATACTGGAGTGGATGAGGATAATCGAGGCCGGGGAGAGGATCAGGGAGATAAGGGATAGGAGGAGGCTCATGCAAGCGCAAACAGAGCAGGGCAGAGCCAAGGGGGAGAAGGAGAAGGGCGGTTCCAGAGGTTAATTAGGTACTACCCTGCACATAGCATATACTAGCCAGACCCCTCAGGAGGGCCACATAACTTGATAGACCGCTACACCGCCGGCAGGATACGCATGGCCAGGAACCTCATAGCCGGTATACTCGACGAGAAGCGGGAGTACGCTAGCCTAAAGGACCTCTGCCCGAAGGGCCAGGAGCTACGCCCCCTACCCCCTCCAAAGCCCGTCGAGGGGCACGCGGCCGTCGATGGGGGGAACTATGTGGGGGTCCACAACGACTACACCTTCTACGTTGTCAAAGCCTGGGCCTACATACACGAGGCCGGCTACGGGCAGGGGGACGCGTGGATGGGGATCCTCATACCACCCCACCACCCCGACTACAGGGTCACCATATACCGAGAGGTGCTGGAGGCGGCCAGCCTCGTGGGAGACGGCATACCGGGGGGACGGGACCTCGCCCGGGAGGCGGGCATAGTATACTTCGACGGCAGTATTAGGAACGCGATCAGGTGGTGGAGCCCGGGCGCCGTCTCCTTCGGGGACGAGGAGAAGCCCGATATAGGGAGGGACCTGCCCCTGGCCAGGGACATCCTCTGGAACTACTATAACAGTGGCTACGGGCTCGACTCCCTATCCCACCTGCAGTGTAATGGGAGAGACGACTGCGTGCGCGAGTTCATAGCCAGGGCTCCCGCTAGGCCCATGGTCCCGGGGCTGGTGATGGAGCTCGCCGCCAAGAGGCTCGCCGAGGGTGACTTGAGGAGGAGTAAGTGGATAACCACGCTTGAGGTCGTCGAGAAGCTATACCTCTACATGAGGGCCATAGAATCGGCCTGGGCCGGGGGCGGGATGCCGCTATTCCTCTCGAAGACCAGCACCAGCACCAGGCTCTGCGGCGAGAAGCACAGCGACCTATACTACCTGAGGATCCTGCACCGGGGCAACCCGGATCCAGGATACATAGCCTGGGAGGGCGGCGTGTTATGCGGGGCCTATGAGATAACCAGGCTCAAGAGGGGGGGCCGGCTTGAGGGGGCGAGGCCCATATGCCCCGTGGAGGCCGGCGACGGTGAGCCCAGGTTCTATCCCAGGGAGCTGGGCCTCTACGACTTCTACGTCAAGAGGCTTGGGGCCGTGGAGTTCTATGTCAGGCTGGCCCGGGGGAGGCCCTTCATGCTGGCCAACCTGCTCTTCGACATGAGGGACCCCCCAGAGACGATGGACGACGTTTACAGGCTCGTGGAGGAGGCCCTGGCTAGGGCCGTCTCGACGCCCCTAGTAGACGGCTACCCCCTATCCCTCATAATGGCCCATTACCACGCGCGCATACTCCCGGAGGAGGCCCTGGCCGTGGCCCGGGGGGTCGGCTTGGAGCTTGAACCGATGGCTCGGAGCAAGCTTAGATACTAGGAGGGTATGGGTTATGGCTGGAGAGTGCCTCGGCGAGAGTATTGGTTGGATCGTGGGCGAGTCGTCGCCTGTCAAGAGCCTGGTCATATTCGATAGGGCGGGAGGCCTCGTTAGGGCTGGAGAGTATGTCGTGGGGCGCGGGCCCGAGGGCTGTGTGCTCGGCATAGTCGAGAACGTCTGGAGCGGACACAGGATGCTTCCTCCAACCGTCACGGACCCCGTGGCTGTACACCACATATCGGAGTGGACTGTGAACGCCAACTGGGAGGACGTCTATAGTAGGGGTAGTATCAGGTGGCTCGCCCTCCTGGAGCCCCTGGTGGCGAGGAAGAGGGTTGTATCGCCAAAGACCCCTATAGCTCCGGGCTCCCTGGTGGCTAGGGCCGACCCGGGGGACCTGTCGGAGATATTCTCTCCCAGTGGGGAGGGCTGGATTAGGCTGGGGCACCTGGTCAATAATAGCGGGGTCGCGTACCATATCGACGCCAACGCCCTGAGCAGGCACCTGGCTATACTGGCCGTGACGGGGGGCGGTAAGAGCAACACTGTGTGTATACTGGCTAAGAGGATTGTCGGCGGGCTCTGCGGCTCCATGGTGGTCTTCGACATGCACGGGGAGTATACCGACTTGAACCTGAGGGATGCGCGGGTCGTGGTCCACAAGCCCAGGCTCAACCCGACCATGATAAGCATAGAGGAGCTCTACAAGCTCGCCGACGTGGCCGAGTCGGCCACGAACCAGAGGAGGTACCTGAAGTGGGCTTGGAAGCTCGCCATAGCCACTTACTATAAGGTGATGGCTAAGACCACCCAGCCCTATGACAGGATAACGGAGCTCGCCAGGATGCTCTTGGAGGCCCTACGCGACAAGGGCATGAGGGAGAGGGCCCTGAAGTCTATGGGCCAGCAGGGGCTGGTATCCTCTGAGCACAACTTGAAGACCCAATATACCGGCTGGTTCTCCAGGTACATGCCCCAGACCCTGGCCTCGATTGCCGCGGAGGTGGTTGTGGAGAAGCAGCTCCACCCGCCGCGCCACGTCAAGGAGGACGGGCTGGAGGGGGCTATAGCGAGGCTGGAGGACCTGGAGGACAGGTATTCTGAGGTGCTTGACGCCACGATGTACACTAGCCTGGCCCGCGTGATGCCTCCCTGCGCGTTGACCGTGTTCGACTTGTCTAGCCTCGACGAGGAGGCTGCTGACGCGGTCGTGAGCCACTACCTCAGGAGGATACTCTCGGAGAGGAAGCTCGGGGGCTCCGGGGAGGGGCTCCCCTACCCTGTCATAACGGTGATCGAGGAGGCCCACATACTCGTGCCCAGGGACGACTCGACCCTCTCAAAGTACTGGGCGGCTAGGATAGCCAGGGAGGGCAGGAAGTTCGGGGTCGGCCTGGTGCTCGTCAGTCAGAGGCCCAAGAACGTTGACCCCAACGTGCTGAGCCAGACCAATAACAAGATAGTCCTGAGGATGGTCGAGCCCGAGGACATAAGGTACGTGCAGAGGGCCAGCGAGGAGATGAGCGACGACATAGCAAGCCTACTGCCAACACTCAACCCCGGAGAGGCGGTAGTCCTAGGGAAGATGGCCAAGCTACCGGCGATAGTCAAGGTAGACCTCTGCCCGCCCGACGAGAAGCCGCGTGGAAGCGACTACCCGCTAGTAGACAAGTGGAGGGAGCACATGGAGAAGGCCGACGAGGCCAGCGACCTGCTAGAGGCGTTCTAGCTTGAAGCCCCTCCCAGTCATAATAGGCCTAGACGCCTACATGGGAGACACGGGGAAAGCCGCCAGGCTAGCGGAAGAAGCCTGCAGCCTAGTGAGCGGCTTCAAGATAGGGCTCCCCAACCTGCTGGCAAACCCAAACGGCTGGAGGAAGCTCCGGGAGGCGTGCAAGCCCGCGCTCCTAGTGGCGGACCTAAAACTAGCCGATATAGGGTACACTATGAAGCTCGTCTCCAGCCACGTAGTAGAGTGGGCTGACGCGGTAATAGCCCACGCCTTCCCTGGGATCAAGGGCGCGCTCGACGAACTCAAGGAATACCTAGACGGGCTAGGCAAGAAGCTCGTACTAGTCGTTGCAATGAGTAACCCCGGGGCCCAGGAGACGATGGACCCCCTGCTAGACAAGCTAATCGAGATAGCCTCAAGGATCGAGGCATGGGGCATCGTAGCCCCAGCCACAAGACCCCACCTAATAACAAGAGCCCGACAACTATACCATGGAGCCATACTAGCCCCTGGAATAGGAGCTCAAGGCGCAAAGCCAGGAACCGCCATAAAGGCAGGAGCAGACTACGAAATCATAGGCAGGACAATAACCTCCACAGGCAACCCACTCGAAACCCTAACAAAACTCGCAACCCACTACAAACAACTATAGCCCAGCGCCTAGGTTAGTGTCTCACCTATGCGGGGTCTTCGTCTTCGATGGCTATACTTAGTAATTCGTATGGAGTGAATGCTGTTATACCAATGCTACGGGCTTTCCTAACCAGCTTGTAGTCCTCGGTTATTAGTGTGACAGGTGTTTTCTTAGCCAGTTCGAGGAGCGTGGTATCTGCTAGGTCGAAATCCTTTGTGAGTTTGTCTAGGACTTTGTGAAATTCTACATTGAGTTCCTCGACGGATTTAAATATTCTTTTAATATCTTCTAATTTTAAATTGAAATCTCTTCTCTTTTTAAGGTCGCGATAAATGAAGTAGAGCGTCTCAGTGAACACTGGCCACGTGGATGCGAGCGGCATCCTCATCTTCTCTAAGTATTTTGAAAGTTCTCCTCCATATTCGAGGTTTCCCTTCACGCCTACTCGTGTTTTGGCGACTATGATTCTGTATAAGGGTTTTGTATCGATTAGTACTCTTGAATTTAATTAGATTCCTTTTCCCTGTGCTCAATGCTGTACATCCCTTATTTCGATTATCTGATCATTCTCTAGGTCATAAACTATCTTTTTCTGAACATATTTGAGGCCCTTCTGCGGATCTATATCGGGCATCCATACTATAACGTTCGCCCTGCCGTCCTCGATCCATAACTGGGAGATAATCATCAATTCCGACGCTATATCCATGAGATATCCTCCCTGCTTCAAGGACTCCTTGATCCTCGAAATAATCTCACCTAGACCAACCGCCTGAGACACAATATAATCACCAGCTACAATCACTATCGCTTCATCACCTATATAGATAGGCTTAAAAAGTAATATAATGACTATAGTATATTAAGTTGTTGTGGGCTTCCAGGTATAGAGGAAACTCTATTGGAAAACTAATACATCTACAGCCATGACTCCCCTCAAAAACCCGACTCGGGGAAACACCAGGTAAGGTAATCCCTTTGGTGGAGGTCGCGAGACCCGGGGCGAGGGGAAGGGCTAATTTCCGCCCAGCCACGATATAAACTGGGAGACACGCCCCTCGGGGGTGTATCTGGAGGGTCGCATGATTGAATGGAGCGAGGGAGGACTGAAGGACCCCAGAGGACCCGGCGGGCTCGTGAGTGAGAGTGGAGGTTTGGAGGGCTATGGGGAGTGCCGTTGTAAGGGGGTATGAGGGGAGGGTTGAAACGCCCTATTGGCTGGCCCGGAGGATGGTCGCCGAGCTGTTCCATGGTAAGCCGCCTGGCCGTGGGTCTAGGGTGTTGGATGCTGGCTCGGGCCGTGGGGTCTTCATCAGGGCGGTTATAGAGTATTGCAGGTCTAGAGGGTATGGGTTGCCCGAGGTTGTTGGTGTCGAGGTTGATCCCGGGCTCGCCGGGCTTACATCAAGAGCATTCAGCGGATACGGTAGTGTGAGGATCGTCAACGCGGACTTCCTGCTACTCGACACGGAGACACTGGGGCGCTTTGACTACGTTATCGGTAACCCTCCATACATCTCCTACGAGAAAATGGATGCCGGTAAGAGGAGGATCTATAGGCGCATGTTTAGGAGCGCCCGGGGGCGCTTCGACCTCTACATGCTCTTCTTCGAGAAAGCACTTGAGCTACTCAAGCCCGGGGGCAGGCTGGTCTTCGTAACCCCCGAGAAATACCTCTACACCCTCTCAGCCAGGGAGCTCCGCAGGCTACTGGCAAGGCAATGCGTATGCAAGATAGAGTTCATCGACGAGGACGCCTTCGGCGGCATCCTAGCCTACCCAGTCATCACGGTCATAGAAAAATCAAAAACCCAGGGGAAGACGAGGATAATCCTCAGGGACGGGAGCAGGCTCGCGCTAAACCTACCCGTTGACGGGAGCTCCTGGCTCGAAACGATAGCACTCCACAAGCTAGAAAACAGGGAGATAATGAAGTATAGGCACAGGCTAGAAGAGGTCGCGGTAAGGATAAGCCCGGGGATCGCGACTGGCAGAGACAAAGTCTTCATAATCCCCCGGGAGAAGCTACCCAGCAACCTGGAGAGATACGCGTACCCCTCAGTCAGCGGCAGAGAGCTCGCCATGTTCAAGCCCTTCAACCCGATAGACCCGGAAAAGCTACCCAATATTATCCTAGTGCCGTATGACGATGACGGAAGGCTCCTCGACGAGGCCCAGGCAAAACCCCTACTAGACTACCTAGCCAACCAAAGGAAAACACTAATGGAGAGGAGGGCCGTCCAGGAGAAGGGTAAGAAGTGGTACGCGTTCCACGAAGACCCGCCCATGAACACCCTGCTCAAGCCAAAAATCCTATGGCCCGACCTAGCCAAGGAACCCGTATTCTACGCAGACCTCACCGGAACCATAATCCCACGACACAACACCTACTACCTAGTCCCCAAGAACCCAGGGGCAATCCCCAAGCTACTCGAATACCTAAAACGCAACGACGTAAAGGAATGGATACAAAGCCACTCTCAGAAAGCCGCTAACGGCTACATAAGAATGCAATCCCACACCATAAGGAAACTACCCATACCAGATAATCTCTACGAAGAATCAACAGCCAGCAGAAAACTCTACAGGTACGTGGAGGGAAGAAGCCCTTGAAGAACGAGCACGAAGACCTGGTTAAATCGATACTAGCCAAGATCCCACGCCCAAACTACGCCGAGCTACCAATACTCTACAACGAGCTCGACGAGATGACACTCAGAATAGGAAAAATACTAGCAACCTCCAACTTATTCGACAAAGACACTCTACTAGTAAGATTCGATAAAGCAACGAAGACAGACATAGAAACAATGATAAAGAGGAACCCCCACGTAATGATTCCCTTCTTCATGATGATATGCGGATTCAGCGTCAGAGAACTCGACAGGCTCTACGGGCTGAAGAACGTCTACAGCCTGAGAAGAGAAATCGACCAAGACAAACTAGACAAGTTCATAGAAGCCGTCATGGAAAACCTAAAACACCCGTTACACATGGAGACAGTCCTCTACAAGTTCTATAAAAACTGGGAGGAACACCAGAAAAGACACTACAGGGGAAAGAAAATCGAAAAAGAAATAATAAACATCCTAAACAAATGCGGCATACCAGCCGGGAAAATCAAGATCACATGCAACAACAAAACCCGGGAGATCGACTGCGCAATCCCACCAGACCCTGACAATCTAAAAGTTGCTATCCAGATCAGGACTGGTGTCCGCATGGATTTGATAAAGAGGGCCAAGGAATTCAGCTCTGAACTCGACGAAATAATAGAATGCCGCCCAGACACAAAATTTGTGGTAGTATACTACACTCCACGACACGAAGCAGAACGCGGAGACGAGATCAAGGAAAGGATAGAGGAGGAGAGGAGAGGAAAACGCCCATACGACCTAGTAATCGTAGCATCCAACACCAAGAAAATAATAGAAGAACTAATAGAATACCTAGCCAAAACAAAAATACACAAGGCAGACACAACCCGAGAATGCAACATACCATAACCCCGCCCACACAAGCCCCACTATACAAGAAACCTAACCTGACGAGAGACGCGCCCTAGATAAACGCGTAAAACATTCGATATTGCCAAGGCTCAGCCACCCCAACATTATCAGGGTGCCGGGCCATGGAGTCGAGCCAATGCCCTATATAGTCTTCGAGTTCTGCGAGTATGGCGACCTCGGAGTCTCCTGTAAGTCGAGCCCTCGGGTCTTATGGCTGAGGAAAGGAGTATATTTGCATCAACTATGACCGCAACCTTTTCCATAGGGTTTCCTCTATTGTATTTGCTAGTTCTTTTGCGTCTTCCTCGTCTAGTAGTTTGGCTAGTTTCTTTGAGGCTAGAATGAATAGGAAGGTCTTGTAGACCTTCTGGATTGTTTCCTCGTCCACCTCAATCGTAGCCCTCCTCACGCCAAACCTCTCATGCCTAGAAAAGCTCACGACAGTTATACCTAGACCTATATCAATTAAAGGCCGGACCATTCAGGCTATCTATGCTCGTATGTTTGTCCTCCCCAGCTATTGTAGTTGTATCTTTTCCTTTATGATCTCTCTTAGTAGTATTATTTGTTGTTTTATCTCCTCCTTATGGGATTGCACTGACCAGTGCATTAGCATTCTGAGGCTTTCGTAGGTGGTTTTGGCTTGTTCTCCTAGGTTTTCTATGAGTTCTCCGTATTCTTTTATCTTCTCTAGCCTTTGGAATTGGATTTGTGCTTGTCCCGGGTCCCTGTCTAGGGTCATGTATATGTCTGATAGTATCATGTCTATCCTCTGGAGCCCCTGTTTCTGTTTTTCCCTTTGTTTCTCCTTGGATGGTTGTTGGGCTATTTTCTCCATTGATGTCTTTACTATCCTTAGGGTGCCTAGTAGTTCTGATAGTAGCTCTATTAGGAGGCTGTCCCCGGCTTCGGGTTTTATCACTATCTCCATGGTGTCTCCCAGGTCTACCGCCTCCTTCACCAGTCCCCTCTTCACCAACTGTTCCGCCAGCGTCTTTGGCAGGGTTATCGGTGTCCCCGTTTCGAGCCTCATCTTGGTTCTTTCTTGTTCCCGTACTGCTATTGTGAATGTTGGGCCCTGGCTTGTTAGTTCTAGGCTTATGTTGCCCGTGTCGTCTAGTGTTATCTCTTTTTCTTCTCCTGGGGCTAGTATTTGGTTGTTTATGATTGTAGGGTTTTTGGCTCCCGTGCCCTTGGGGCCGTGGTTTTTTATCTTAATCTTGTCACCTTCCCTGGTTATTGCTATCCGCGTGTCTAGGCGGGAGACTAGTGTTGTGTCGTATCCCGTGTAGTGTGGTTTCTCGTCTGGGTCTTCTGGTATTATGTAGACTCCGAATGGGGATAGGTCTGGGTGTCGTTGTAGTGTTTCCATTGTGGGTCTTCCTATGTAGTAGGTTTTGCCTGGCTTTAGCTTGTATTGGTGTAGCTTGTCTTTGGCTTGCCATAGGAGTATTATCTCCTTCATCCCCATCGGGGCCGCCCCCGTTATTGGCTAGTGTTGCCGGGCCCATTCCCTGTATTTCTCTAGCTCCTCCGGGGTTATCGGTGGTTTCACTTTTTCTAGTGCTTGTAGTATTTCCTCCCTCTTTATCGGTAGTATCTTGTATCGTACGTCTTTGAGCTTGGACGGGTCTTTTATCATTGTGAGTTGCTTGTATATGTCGGGGTTGGCCCTCCTCAGCATCATCATTATCGCCTCCCTACAGGCGTTTGCTATGTCCCTCCCGCTGTAGCCTTCGGTCCTGTCGGCTAGTTCCTCGTAGGTTATCCCTTCCAGCTTGAACCCCTTCTTCTCCAGGTTTAGCCTGAATATTGCTTCTCTCGCCTTCTTGTCGGGTGGGGGCACGTATATCCTCTTCTCAAACCTTGATAGTATCGCCTCGTCTAGTAGCCAGGGCTTGTTGGTCGCAGCGATGACTATGACCGGCTTGTCTAGCTTCTTGGTTTTGAAGCCGTCCAGCTCTGTTAGTAGGGTTTGGACTAGGCCTGTGGCAGCCTCCTTGCCCGTGTCCCTCTTCATCATGAGGGTCTCGACCTCGTCGAAGAACACTATGCTGGGAGCCCTCCTCACGGCGAGCCTGAAGACGGCGCTAATCATCCTGGGGGCGTCGCCTACATACCTTGAAAGCACCTTGTCAACGCTGACGTTTATGAAGGTGGCGCCTAGCATGTTGCTCGCAGCCATGGCCAGCATGGTCTTCCCTGTGCCGGGGGGCCCGTAGAGTAGGAACCTCCTGGGGGGCTCCACCCTAACACCGGGGTCCTCGGGCCTGGCTATGCTGTAGAATATCGCTTCTACGAGGCTCCTCTTGACCTCCTCAAGCCCGGCTATGTCGTCCCATGTGATGTCGGCTCTAGCTATTAGGGCCTCGGCCTGCTTGTCGAACTCTGAGTCCAGGGCCTCGATCTCCCCCGTGGCCTGGGGCTTGGGGCTCGGTGTTTGGGTTGGCTTCGTGGGCTGCTGGCTTGCTGGTATCCTTGGTATGGGCTTGGCTGGGGGTTCTCCCTGGGATAGCCTCTTGGCTAGCTGGCTGTATTCTTCTGCTAGTCTCAGTAGGTCTTTTTGACCCCATTTCCTGGCCTTGGCTAGCTCTCGTAGTAGTTCTGATACTCGTTTGGCCTGTATTGACGCGGTGTAGTAGTCTCCCTTGGCTAGCGCTGCCTCCATCCGCTTCTTGGCCTTTTTTATCTCCTGGTTTAGGAATCCCGTCGTGTCTATGTGTGATAAGGTCCCCCACCCCTTATCCACGCTAGTCATATATTAAATAAAATTCATGTTATTTAGCGTCTATAGTCTCTCGGCGGCTGGCTCCGTGCTAGAGGGTTTCTTTCTCCTTCTCCTTCTTCTCTTCCTCCGGCTCCAGCTTCACCGACAGCTCTTCCTCGACGACCTCTGGTGACAGCTCGCTCTTCTCCACCTTCTCCCACAGCTCCAGTATCTCCTTGGTGCCCTCGTCTACCTCTATCTGGGTCGCCTCCCTACCTAGTATCTCGTTTATCTTGTCTATGTTGGTCTCGAACATCTGGTCCTCGAACTGCACGTTGGAGAGGGCTTCCATTAGTTTCTCGGGCTCCACGTTCTTGATCTTCTCCCATATACCGGTCTCCTTGAGCCTAGCCTCCCACTTCTTCAGCCTGATCAGGTTTGACAGGGCCCTCCTCTGCTTCATTAACCTATTGTACTCGCGGAGCTTCATCTTGATCTCGGCGTCTAGATCCTTTATCTTCTCGGCCAGGAGCAGCTTCTCCACGTCACTCTTACCGACGCCCTCCTGGAAGAGCTCCTTCTTCGCCTTCTCAAGCTTCTGGATCTCCTTGCTCGCCAAGCTAATCTGGTTGTCCAGCTTGATCAGCTCCCTCTCAAGCTCCTCGACCTTCACCTTGTCAATCCAGTCCCCACGGCGGATGAAGCCCCTAATCTTACCCCCGATATCCATAGCTCACATACACCTCCCATACTCCTACACGTCGAGGGACCCTCCAGGCATTGGAGGGACCCCCTTCCACCCCAGCAGGGCATCCCTCCCCGCCGGGTGTGGGGGGTCCTCCCGGCTAGCCCTCCTCTATTATCCTCTCCAGCACGTTCCGGGTTAGCTCCCTCTTCCTCCACCTCTCTTCTAGGGCGCGTAGCACGTCGTAGAGGGCCTTGTCGGCCTTGCCCTCTTCTATCTCGTCGAGCACGTCCTTGATCTTCTTGATGACTCCCTCCTCCTTGAGCCTCACCAGCTTCTCCACAGCCGCTATCCTCAGCTCCAGGAGGTCGTACTCCTCGTATAGCCCATCCAGCTCGGCCTCAACCAGCTTTAGCTGTCTCTCAATCCTCTGCCTGTCCCTCTCGCCCTCGACCTTCTCCAGGAGCCTCTGGAGGAGCCTCCTCCTCTCCTCCAGCTCCCTTATCCTGGCCTGTAGCTTCACGAGCCTCTCATAGTCCCTGTCGAGCTCTACGGCTGCCCTCTTCTTGTCGGAGGCGCTCCTCCTGTAGACCCATGTGGCGAATACTATCACGCTGGCTGCGAAGCCGGCTGGACTGCTGTGGAGGTAGCCTAGCGCTGGTAGTAGCCTCTCATAGGCCTTCTCCAGGAGGTCCCTCGTGTCCAGGTCCCCGAGCCTCGACACCATACCCACCCCCGCTAGTGCTTGTAGAAGAGGGCCTTCAGCCCGTCGCTAGTCACCATCACCCGGCCCAGCCCCTCCTCCTCGGCCCTGGCCATGGCCCTGGCCACTATCTCCAGGTCCTCGCCGGTGGCCTTGGCTATATCCTCTGCCAGTAGGAATGGCGAGCCGCCCCCGATCAGCACGGCCTTCTCCTTGGCCTCCTCCGACCTCAGGTATTCCAGCACCCTCTTCACCCTCTCCTCGGGCAGCCTGGGGTCTGCTAGGTGCTTGTTGGCCTCGGCCGCCTCGTCCCTGGAATTGTAGTAGAGCTGGCCCTTGACGGGGTCTACTAGGTAGACTGTCACGTGCCTGGAGGCTAGGTTTACCAGGTAGTCGTTGCTCTCAACGAACATCCTGGCCTTCTCAGTGAAGCCGGTGGGGCTACTCAACACCAGTATATGGTAGTAGCCGCCCCGGCCGGCCTCCTCCAGCCTGGACTCGACCACCTCCATGACCTCTCCTAGCCCGACGGGCTCCTGGTCCCACCCCTTCTCGTCGAAGGAGTCCCTATGGACTAGCGTCACCGCGTCTACCACCAGCTCCTTCCTCTTCTTGAAGACGCCCCTGAGGGACTGGAGTTGTACTCCCCTGCCCTGGGGCTTGCCGTCGCCGTGGAGGCTGTAGTAGACCCTCCTGTTCCATTTCACCTCGCGGGACTCGCCCCTCACGGGGTCATAGACCACTGCTCCCTCGGCCAGCTTCCTTACTATCCGCTCCACCAGCGCGTTCTCCAGCGCCCATGCCTCCTCCCTGCTGACCAGGTTGCCCCCGCCCCTGCCTTCGAGGCCCGCCTTCAACTCCTCCAGCCTCTCGGCTAGGGCCTCCTTCTCGGCCTTGAGCGTGGCGACGGCGGCCTTGTACTCTTCTAGTAGGGCTTCGAGCTCGCGTACCCGGCCTTTCAGGGCTTCGAGTTCTGCCTCGACTATCTCCCTGGCGCTGGATGACTCGGTGTATTGGCTTGCTAGCCTCTCCAGCTCGGCCTCCTTCTCCCTCAGCTTGCCCCTGGTCTCGTCTAGCTCCTTGAGGAGCTTCTCGATCATTGTGAGGGCTTTCTCCCTGGATTCTATGGCCTCCTCTATGCCCCCGCTACCCGCGATTACCGGCTCTATCTTGTCTATCTCGCCCGCTATCTTCTCGATGGTCTGGGAGGCCTCTCTCCTCGCCTCCCCCGCTTCGAGGGCCTTCTTCACGGCCTCCTCTATCTCGCTTATGAATATGGTGAGGGGCTTCTTCCTGATGTACTTAACCACCGCCTCCTCTATCTTGAGCCTCCTCTCCTTGTAGCGCTCAGCCATAGCAAGGGCCAGGGCCCCCATGATGTTGGTCCACTTCGTGTCGAGCATGTGATAGCCCCTCTCATAGTACTTCTTGACCATCTCATACACCTTCCCCTCCCTCCTCTCGATGAACTCGACCAGGTCGTCAACGCTGAGGAAGTCGAGCTCCTTCAATTCCTCAAGATCGAACAAAACCTGGTACTCCTCGTCGGAGAACCTACCAGTAACCTCCGGGAGCTCCTCGCCATTAACCTTGAAGCTGGCCGCGATCATCAACTGCGCGAGCCTAAACTTGCCACGTATAAGCCTGTCAATCTCCCTGCTAAACCGCGCCGCGCACCCCCTAATGTACTGGTTGTACTGGGCCTTCAAGTCGTTCCAAAACTCCAGCCTCTCATCAAAACTATACCCGCGGGCCAGGCCCTCCAGATCCTCCCGTAGGATCACATCCACCAAGCCAAGGATAGACTCCCGATCACAGCCACCACTACTCGACACGCCTCACAACCCCCAGCAAGCCCAACTCATCTACAAGGCCAGAAACCACCCGGTCAAACCCACTCCCATAACCCTCAACGACTACACGGACGAGGCTACCGCCCCCGCTAACAGGAGAAACGTGTATCTTGACGCGCGCATAGCCGCCGCGGGGCCTGACAACGTACTCGCGGCTACCGCGGACCTCGCTGACCAGGCTCCCCTTGAGCCTGGCCATGATCAAGCTGATAGCCCCCCAGACCTCCTCCACCGGGCTCCGGGTCTCGACCTCTAGGACCCGGCGCCTCTCCTCGACCTCTACGTCGGGCTCGCTCAGCTTGTACAAGGCCACGTTCTCCCTGGGTAGCCTGGAAAACAATTCCTCTAATAAAAATTTAACATCCTCACGATCACCGTCGATTAGGACCACGGACCCGCCGGGCTTGACTGTCTTAACCCTATCCTTGAAGCGTTCGAGCACGTACTCCAGGCGCTTCCTCTCAGCCTCCCCGCCGTACCGGACGATCAACAAGTACAAACCCACCCAAACCCCAACTAGATAGGATAACGGAGGAGATTAATAAATCTTCCGGAAACGGAGAAACAACACTTAGATCCTAGACCGCCAGACGAACAATGATACGCCGTGCGAGGAGCCACGCAGGCCTCCGGGGCTCGCAGGAGAACAAGAGCCAAAAACAGGGCGATGAACGCGCCTATCCGAGGCCCTCATACACCTCATAGAGCTTGACCACTACATACTCCATGTTAGGCCTCTCCTCTGGCTCCAGCGAGAGCATCCTCCTAAGCAACTCCCTGAGCACGGGATGCTCCACGCCACGCAACACCTCCTCCACCCTGCTAGCGTCAGCCGCCTCCTCCCCGTCAATAGTCTCCCCCGAAATCATGTAGAGCAGGAGATTCCCGAGCTGGTAGACGTCTATCCTGTTCTCAAGCCCAGCCCTGACAGCGCGGAGCTTCAAGTCGCTGAACACCTGCTCGGGAGCCCGGAAGCCGGGGGTGTAGCTGAGGGCGTGTCGGCTGGTCATAGTGACGAGCCTCACCAGGCTACTGAAGTCCCCAAGCTTGACGACACCATCCCTAACGAATATGTTCCCGGGCTTGATGTCCCCATGCACCAGCCCCCGAGAGTGGATATAGCGGAGAGCATCGCCAAGCTGCAACGCGGCGAGCACCGAGTCCCTGAGGCTGGGGCTCCAGCCGAGGGCGAACTGCTGGTCCAAACTACCCATGTCGGCGTACTCGTAGACCAGGAGCGGGAGCTTCTCGCCATAAGCCAGGAGGCGCAGTACATGGGGATGCTTGAGCCTTGAGACGACGCTCGCCTCGTTGACAACGCGCCTCAACAACCTCTCATCTATAGTTAGGAAGCTGCCCTCCTCGATCAAAGCCTCCAAGCCGCGGGGCACCTTGAACACAACATACTCCCCGCTAGAGTCACCGCTCCTCCTACAGCGATAGGCACAACCCCAACCACCACAACCAAGCTTGCAACAATCCCAGCTGCCGCCGAATCCCTGGGGCGCCAGCGACTCGGGTAGCACCACACTATAACTCCCCCTACAGGATTCCACGCTCTTAAAGCCCTGGAGTTCTCGGCCAAGCAAGCTGGCCACGGACTTCAAGCCCCCCACAGGGGTGGACGCTGGCGTCTTTACTGGCGTGGAGGGTCCCTCAACGGTATCAACTGTATGAGACACTCTACCCGTCTCGACAGACTGGCTGCTGCTAGCGGACTCTGGCGTTGGCGGAGGCGGCGGTGGTGGGGCTTGCGGAGGCGCCTCTCCAGGCAGCGTCTCTCCACCGCTCTTCCTCCTCAACAGGATTACAGCGGCCATGACTCCTCCCAGCCCCAGTAGTCCTAGGAGGAGCGTGTAGCCTCCTAGGCCGCCTCTAGCCACCATCGTGGTTGTAGGCCCGACCGTGACGGCCGTCTCTACGGGTGTCGCCGTCGAGAGTGTGTGTGACGTGGTCGTGGCTATTGGTGGGATTGTGGCTCCAGATGCCTGGGATTGCGTGCTGGTTGTGGGCTTGCTTGTCGTAGTGGTTATGGGGGCGGCAAAGTCCTGCTCCCCGAACTTAAGGGTTATCGACTGGCCCTTCGAAACCTTCAAATCCCTCGACACAGTTGCCCCCTTGTAGGTTACCGTCAGCTTATAGGCCCCGGGATCCAGCCACAGCAACAGCTTCCCATCTCCTCCAGCGGAGAACGTCTTCTTAACCGCCCCAGACTCCAACGTCACACTACTGTACGGTGGAACGGCCAACTCAAGCCGTGCAAGCAGGTCACCATAGCTAGGCAGATTGATTACATGCCTCTTACCGGGCTTGACATCAGTCTTTAACGATCCGCTAAATGGCGATCTTGTACCTATGTAGTTGTTTGGTTGTGGTAGTTTGTAGTTTATCGTGTAGTTTCCTGGTGTTGCGTATAGTGTTAGTGTCTGGTTTCCTGGTATCTTGTATTCCCCGCTTCCACCCGGTCCCGATACGCTCACAACACTACCGGGGACCCCGGAGACCTGGATGACGCCGAAAGAGGCATAGAGAACAACAACCCTGTTATCAACTCCGACGACTAACTTACTGCCCTCCGGGCTCCAGGAGATACTTTCCGCCAACCCGCCTAGATTTCTACTCTTCCACAGCAGGTTACCGCTACTGTCGAAGACTATGGCGTAGTTTCCAGCGGTGACGGCTAGCATATCTCCGCCAGGACTCCAAGAAACACTACGAATGCTGCTACCCAGACTCTGCTCCCACAAGACTCCACCTTCGGCGTTGAAAACGATAATCCTGTTACCAATACTAGCCGCTATCTCGCTATTACTAGGGCTCCAGGAAACGCTTGAGACCCTGCCTCCTGTGCCCTTCTCCCACAGAAGATTACCTTTGACATCGAAGACAGCAATTTTTCTGAAGTCGCCGCCAACGACGAGTTTATCCCCGCTAGGGCTCCAGGAAACGCTTGAGACGTTGCTGCCCAGGCTCTTCTCCCATAAGACGCCACCACTGCTGTTGAAGACTATTATTCTAGAACCGGCTCCAACAGCTAGCCTGTCGTCTTTAGGGCTCCAGGAAACGCTATAGACATAGCCGTATAAATCCATGGACTGCCATACCTTTTTGCTAGTGTTGCTGAACACGATAATGCGGCCATGAGTGCTATTAGTGATAGAGCTATTGCCTAACCAGCTAAACCAGCCTACTCCAACAACCAGTCTGTCTCCATTATGACTCCAAGAGACACTTAATACGTCCTCGGCTAACTTCCCCTCCCACAAGACACTACCATTACCGTTAAGTACAATCACAGCATGACTAGCTCCAACAGCCAAGCCGACACCAGGACCCCAGGAAACACTGGAAACTAGGCCCCCTAGACTCCTCTCCCACAGTTCCGTTAACGTCGGCGGCGTTATCGACAGATATGCAAGTACATGCACAGAGCCGGGTAACAGCATACTAGCCGTGAGTAGCGTTAGTAGCAAGATCGTGGCTGGCTTGCCTGGCCTAGCCAAACTATACCCCCGGGTAAAAACACAATACCTAAATCAATATATAAGCACAGTTAGAGAAGCCGAGTCCCAGGAAGGCTATGATAGAGACGTTCAGGAGCGAGTAATAATGATATAGAAGTTATCGTGGCAGTCGGGAGGGATCCTGGGTTGAGGTTTTGGAGGGTTTGAATGGGGTTCCTTGAAAGACTGATCGAAAGGGAGAACGTGGAAATGCTAGCGAGGAGAGCATACCGGGGAGAGCCGGGGAGGGATGGAATATGAATACGCTTTAGAGATAAAAAGATCGGGAGGATGGATTATTGGTTTGGGAGTGGTCTTGGCGGAAAATAGTGATGGAGGTAGAGGACGAGAGGCGCCTCCAGGAGATTGTTGTAGAAAGGCTAGAGAAGATGGGCTTCAGAGTCAAGGTTGAGCCAGATCCAGAGGCTATAAGGGCCTGGATCCTGGATAGGTGGAGGAGGCCTGGGAGAAGAGCCAGACCAGGAGAGCTCGCCAAGGCCGGCTTAGAGGAGGAGTTCTCTTGTTAGGGTATCGGGTTGCTCTGGCTGGTTAGTTTATATTATCTTGGGTTGTGTTGTTTGTTTTGTGGGCCCGATGAAGTGCCGTTGGGCGTCGCCCGCATCGTCGGACGGGGGTGAAGAGTCCCCTGGCTGTGAGGGTCCCTCCCCCTTCCCGTGGCAAGGGATAGGATAGTGCGTCGATTGGGAGTTGTGGCGTGTTTTACTTGTCTAGGTGTAGCATTATCCTTGAGAGGTCTTCTAGCGCTTCTAGGAGGTCTAGGGCGTGGTATATGGTTTTGTCCGAGTAGACTAGGGCTCCGTGGCGGTCGAGTATAAGCGCGTTGCACCCGGTGCTCCTTATTGTCTCGCCTACCTTGTCGGCTAGTTCCTGGGTTCCCGGCGTGGCGTAGGGGACCCGAGCTATGCACCTCGCGTTTAGCTTGACCTCGGTTAGGTAGTCGGGGTCCGGCGTCTTGCCCCGGTAGTTGAGGGCTAGGAGCGACGGCGGGTGCGCATGTACCACTGCCACCGCGTCGCTGCTGGCCTCGTATACTGCTAGGTGCATCCTCCACTCACTCGTGGGTTTCCCCCGGAGGAGGGACCCTCCTATACTCATCACCGCGACGTCCCTCGTGGTCATTAGGGTTCGGGGGACTCCAGAGGGGGACATGTAGACCATCCCGGAGCCTCTGTCGTAGATGCTGGCGTTGCCTCCCCGGACCTGGACGAGCCCCCTCTCGTACATGAGCCTCATTACATCGACTATGTCGCGCTTCGGGTCCCCGGTCCACGACACGCCTCACAGCACCCTCCCCGGGGTAGGGGGCTTATACCCTCTTTATGTATAGGTAGAGGGTCTTCTGCCAGCCAGGCTCCCCTACTATCTTGTAGGGCTTCCAGCCCGGTATCTGGAAGTCTAGGGTCACGACCCTGGCCCCCGGCTTGAGCTCCCTCTCAAGCTTGGGCCTCATCAGCTCGTTGATGCTCGTCAGGAGGTACATGTACACTGCGTCGGCGTCGCTTAGATCCACATGCCTCATGTCCTCGTTCAACACGAGGACCCTGTCGGCGACCCCCTCCAGCCTAGCCCTCTCCAGGGCCCCCATGGCGAGGCTCGGGTTCACCTCCACGCACACAGCCCTCTTCACAGGATACCTCTTGGCGGCCTCTATGGCGACCCTGCCGTCGCCGCACCCCAGGTCGTAGAATACGTCGCCCTCCCGGAGCCCGAGCAGCTCCAGTATGGCTGGGATCAGCTCCCTCCTCGTCGCGACGTATGGCACCAGCTGGTTTCCGCCGAACGCCAGTGCTATCGCGTCTACCCACGTCGTCTTGGGCAATCCCCCGAGCCCCCGCTATATATACTGTCGCCGAGACGCCCTAATTACTGCTCCCCGGCTAGTACAGTTTAGAGTGTGGATGGAGTGATGACGGTCGAAGCGTGTGTTGTCGGTTGCGGCGCCGTGGGGTGTCTCCTCGCCGGGTTCCTACACGAGGCGCTCGGCAAGCCGCCTGTGGTTGTAGTGCGTAGAGGCGATCACAGGGATTTGTTGAATAGGGAGGGCGCCGCTATAACCGGGATGATGGACAAGTCCTTCCCGGTGGAAGCCCATACCCCGGGGGACTTGCCGGGCGACTACTGCAGGTATTCCATAGTCGCTACGAAGGCCTACCATGCTAGGGAGGCTGTCCTTGAGGCTATGAGGATCTCCGAGTACACGGCCGTCGCCTCAAACGGCTTCGGGGCGCTGGAGGAGGTTGAGAGGAGGGGCGGACGCGGTATAGGCGTTGTAGTCGAGTATGGGGTTGTGCGCGAGTCCGATAACAGGGTTTCACTCCGGGGTGTGGGGAGGCTTATCGTGGGCCCCTACAAGTCTCCCCCAAGCCCTGCCCGTGGGCTGGGTGGTTTGCTCGCCCGGGGAGGGGCTAGGGTCGAGATAGTGGATGATATCGAGCCTTACCGGTGGGCTAAGGCGGCTGTCAGCGTTGGGTTGAATGGCGTCGCCTCGGTGCTGGGCGTTGAGAATGGAGTTGTCTTGGTCGATGCCCATGCTAGGGACTTGGCCTTGAGGGCTGCCGAGGAGGTGGCCGAGGTCGCTAGGGCCCTCGGAGTCGAGCTCCCCTTCGACGCTTCGAGGTATCTCTTGGAGGTGGCTGAGAGGACGCAGTTGAACAGGAATAGTATGCTGCAGGATATCGAGAGGGGGCGTAAGACTGAGGTGGAGGAGATCCATGGGTACGTGTTGAGGAGGGCTAGGGAGCTCGGGGTTAGGACCGATACTATCGAGCATCTATATATGCTCTTGAAGGCCCTTGAGGGTCTCGGGGGCAGGGTTTGCCTGAGGAGAGAAAGAAGATAACTATTAGGAAAATAATTAAAAAGAAGAACAAGGAGAAGATCGTAATGGTCACAGCCTACGACTACCCAACCGCCCTGATAGCAGACAGGGCCGGGGTAGACGCGATACTAGTAGGCGACAGCCTAGCCATGGTAGTGCTGGGCATGGACTCGACCCACGGCGTGACCCTAAACGAGATGCTACACCACATCCGAGCCGTGGCTAGGGCAAAGCCCAAGGCCTTGGTGGTGGGCGACATGCCCTTCGGAAGCTACGAACCCAGTACCAGCGTGGCGGTTGAATCGGCCATAGAAATGGTGAGGGCTGGAGCCGAGGCCGTCAAGCTTGAGGGGGGCTCCGAGTATGTCGACAGGATTAAGGGGATTGTACGGGCTGGGATACCGGTCATGGGCCACGTCGGCATGACTCCCCAGAGGTACCTGTCATTCGGGGGCTACAAGCTGCGGGGCAAGACGCCGGGCGAGGAGAAGGCTATACTGGATGATGCCCTGGCCTTGGAGGGGGCTGGCGCCTTCTCGGTTGTCATAGAGTATACGAGGCCGGAGCTGGCTAAGAAGATAACCGAGAAACTGTCGATCCCCACCATATGCATTGGTGCCGGGAGGCACTGCGACGGGCAGGTTCTGGTCTTCCACGATATAGTCGGGCTGTATCCCCACTCGCCGCCCTTCGCCAAGAAGTACGCTGACGCCTTCCAATACCTCCTAGACGCCCTGAAGAGGTACGCCCGCGAGGTCAGGGAGGGGCTCTTCCCCGGGGAGGAGTACACGCCCTAGCCTAGGATTCTGACCATAAGCTTTGAGGCAGCTGATAATACCTCGACCGCCACATCCCTCCTAACCCCCCTCAACCCACGCAGTATAATGTAGGGGTAGCTGGCCTCGACGTCCTCAACCGACCCGCCCAGGTAGTTGATGGCCTCGATAACGTCATCCCTATCCGGCACCGGGGGCCTGGAATAGCAGGGCCCCATCCTACAGGCGTGGCACGGCATGCCGTGGCTTACCATGTTATGGCTGCAGGCTGATGGATGGACCCTCAGCCCGAGGCTACGGGCGTAGCTGGCTAGCTCGCGTTTTATACTGGAAGTGTCGATGGGTACCTGGTCCTTGGCGGACCTAGGCTTCCTAACCAGAAGCCTCCGTATCTTGCCCGTGTCGAATCCCGCCGCTTCAAGCCTAGCCAGTATGCCTGTGGTCGCCCTTAGACTACCCAATACAATGTCCCTGACACCAATCCTAGCGGCGGCCTCCAGTATATCGAACAAGTCCTCCTCGTTTACGCCCGGCATGATGGGCCTGAGGAACAACGCGACGTGGAGGCCTTCCCGTAGGGCGGTCCTGGCGCCCTCAAGCCTCTCCTCGGCCGGCGGGGCCCGGGGCTCTAGCCGCTTAGCCTTGTCTCCGAGCGCGACCACCGTGATTAGCAGGCTCAGGCCCGGGTCGGAGGCTTTCAGGCTCCTGGCCAGCTCCCTGTCTATGACCGCCTTCGTGGACACCTGGCTCGGCAGTCCAAGCCACCGGTGTACCTCGCGTATATACGCTAGAGCCCGCTCGCGGGTTTCGGGCTGGAAAGGCTCAGTTACACTGCCATAGGCGGCCATTGTGGCCTCTGGAACCACGTAGGGGTTTACTGCCAGGGCGTATGCTAGCTCCATGGGTTCGAGGGGGTAGGCTTTGGGTCTCCCGGGGAACCCCATATCCCAGATGTAGCAGTATATGCAGGCGAAGCTGCATCCTATGCCTGTGTGTATGGTCATCCCACAGTGCCTGGGCCTGCGCCTTGCATGGTGGTCTCTCCTGGCCCTCCTTGCCCGTGGCCTGCCTAGCTCCTCTTCTAGCCTCTCCTTGATCCTGTCTTTCTTCTTGAGTAGCTCTGTTATCCTGGGCTTCACCTTGTACCCGCCCTCGTGGAGGGTCCCTCTTCTCCCCTTGGGATCTATCATGTGATGTATTGACCGGTATAACATGGTATGTTTAAGAACTGGTTGAGGGGAGCCTCCTTCGACCTGGGCTAGAGGGTGGATCTAGGACAGCAAGAGATACTAGTCATGCTGGGGCTTATGGCCGCGTTCTACATGGCCTGGAACCTTGGCGCCAACGACGCGGCGAACCCCACGGACACCGCTGTCGGCTCGGGGGCTATCTCGCTTAGGAAGGCCCTCCTCCTCTTCAGCCTCTTCGCTATACTCGGCGCCATACTCCAGGGATACCGGGTCATAAAGACGATAGGCAAGGGGGTCGTCAAGGACCTAGACCCTACAATGGCCCTCTCAGCGAGCCTCGCCGCAGGGCTATGGGTGACTATAGCCACGAGGAAGGGCCTGCCCGTGTCCACGACTCACTCCACGGTCGGCGCCGTATTGGGGGTGGGCCTTGCACGAGGCCTCCTGGGGAGCTCCTCCAAGATCGATTGGGGTGTCGTGGTGAAGGTTGTCCTCAGCTGGATCACAAGCCCCCTGGGCGCTATAGTGGTTGCTATAGTGCTCTACTACGTCTTCCAGAGGCTCTACGTTACCCTAGTCTCAAGGGGTTGGAACGTTGACAGGGTCTTCCAGGCCATCCTAATCTTCAACCTAGCCTTCAGCGCTTACGCCTTCGGGGCGAACGACGTGGGTAATGCTACGGGGGTCTATGTGACTGTGGTTAGCAAGACCCTCGGGTTCCCGGACCAGCGGACGCTCCAGTTCCTAGCCCTCCTCGGCGGTATAGGCATAATGGCCGGTGCCCTGACCTGGGGGTATAGGGTTGTCATGAGGGTCGGCTTCAACATAACCAAGCTCGACTATGTCAGCGGCGGGGCGGCGGAGCTATCCAACGCCCTCGTGGTCTACGCCTTCACGCTCATGGGGATGCCAGTCTCCACGACTCATGCGAGCGTCTCCTCCATAATAGGGGTTGGGATAGCCAAGGGCAAGGGGCTCTCGGGCATCGATAAGTGGACAGTCCTAGTCATAATACTTGGATGGCTCGCGACCGTCCCCGCGGCCGCCGGGCTAGCGGCCTCGATATATACCTTGATATCATTTATATTATAGGCGGATGGGGTGTATGGCAGAGTGTCTGGTACATGGACTTGGATCAGCAGGAGGAGGGAGCAGGAGATCCTCGGCATGGAGCTCAACCACCTGACAAACATACTGCGCGTCGCCGAGAACACCCTGATGATGATTGAGACCGTCAAGTCCGGCGACGTGTCGAGGGTTGCAGAGGCCTATGGGAGTGTGAAAGAGGCTGAGAGGGCGGCCGATAAGGTGAAGGACGATATAATAGCCGACTTGTCCAAGAGCCTCTTCCACCCCATAGACAGGGAGGAGCTGCTGCGCCTCGTACTGGTCGCCGACGACATAGCCGACCACCTGAACGCCGCCACCAGAAGGCTACTACTCTACGTCAAGGTTGAGGGCAGCTCCCCGCCCCCGGAGATCGTGGATTCCATGTACAAGATAGCTGTCATAGCCAAGACACAGGTCGAGAAGATCATAGCGGCCGTGAAGGAGCTCAAGAAGGATCCAGCCAAGGCAGTCGAGCTGGCCAGGGAAGTCGAGAGGCTGGAGGAGGAGGCCGACGAGATAAGGAGCAGCACCGAGGAGCACGTCATAGCCTGGTGCAATAAAGCCGGGAAGCCTGGGAGCTGCGTCACACTCTATAAGGCGCTCCAGAGCCTTGAGACGAGCACCGACAAGTGCGAGGACACGGCGGACGTCCTGAGGAGTATAGCCATACTCTCCTAGACTCCCCCATACACCGGATTTATAGAGCGTAGATTAATCCAGCCGCCTCCCTCCTTGAATTGCCACAGGTGGAGTACGTTGCCCAGCTCAGACGGGGCGGTTGGAGTCAGGGAGACGGTTGCATACATACTCTCTAGGTCGGGATGCCTGCACCCGTTTAGGCTGTCTAGACTCCTCGCGCTGGCCGAGTCCCGCTATATTAAGCTCTACGGGGCGAGGCTAACTGACGCGGTCTACGTGATGGGCCCCGGGGTCTTCTATATTGAGGGGTTGAAGGAGGTGTTCGAATCCGACGAGTGCTTCGTCAAACACGAGGGAGACCCTAGTAGGGGCGTCAGAGGATGTATAGAGTATAAGTGCCAGGCGCCTCGGCTCCCCGAGAATGCTAGGCAGGTTATAGACGCGGTCATCGAGGAGTATGGGCCGCTTGATGATATGGAGTTGAACAGGCTGGTCATCGAGGATGAGGCGCTGAAGGGCGTCATGAAGGGATGACCCTCCATGTACGTGGTATCGATTACTGGCGGGAAGGGTGGGACCGGCAAGAGCTTCGTCGCCACGAACCTTGCCTACTACCTGGCCAGCAGGCTGGGAGGCCTTAGGATCGTGTTGGCAGACCTCGACGTGGAGGCCCCGAACGACCACATACTCCTGGGAGTCAACAGGCTGGAGAACATGGAGGACATAGACATATTCTTCCCCAAGATAATATATGAGAAGTGCACGGCCTGCGGCGCCTGCGTGAAGGTATGCGACACCGGCGCAGTGATAATGGCTCCCGGCAAACCCCCATTCGTCTTCCCCCGACTATGCAGCGGCTGCAAGGCCTGCTACTATGCATGCCCCTACGACGCCATAAGGAGGGACGGGAGGAGAACCCTCGCCCACTCCTACGAGACACGCGTCTCGATAGACAACGCGTCCTTCACCCTGGTAACCGGGGTGTTGAAGGAGGGAGAGGAGCACACGCCTCCAGCGATAATCGCCGCGAAGAAGAGGGCCCTAGGGCTCAAGCCAGACGTCCTGCTAGTGGACACTGGGGCCGGGACCGGGAGCGGGGTCTCCACGGCCATACATGGGAGCGACCTCGTCATAGCCGTGACCGAGCCTACGCCCTTGGGAGTTCACGACCTCAAGTCTATACTGGAGGTGGTGGAGGGTATGGGGTATGAGGTGTTGGTCGTAGTCAACAGGCACGGCATCGGCCCCTCAGAAGCGATACTAGAAGTAGTCCAAAACTACAGTAACGTGAAGGGGCTCTACATGATCCCCTATTCCAGGAGGGCTGCGGAGGCCTACGCTAGGGGCGTGCCGGTTATACACTACTACCCGGACGACCCGGCCTCCCAGGCGCTGGCCAGGCTAGGGGGAGATGTACTGGCTAGGTTGAGGGATGCAGGGGTGGTGGATGGTGGAGGGTAGGCTCGGGGGCCAAGTAGAGCTCGTCGTCGCCAGCGGCAAGGGAGGTGTGGGCAAATCCACTCTTACAGCGGTGCTCGCGGTCGAGCTGTACAGGCACGGCTATAATCTGGTCGCGGTCGACGCCGACGCCGAGGCGCCCAACCTGCACATAGTCCTCGGAGTCGAGTCCTGGGACGAGGAGAGTCCCTATACCGAGGGGAGGATCGCCTACATAAAGGAGGAGCTATGCACCCAGTGCGGGGTGTGTGCAGAGGTCTGCCCCTACGACGCGGTGGAGGTCGTCGAGGGGAGGCATGTAATTAACAAGTGGCTGTGCGAGGGGTGCCTCACCTGCGCGCTTGCCTGCCCCGAGAAGGCGATCAGGTTCATTTTCAAGGTCAAGGCCGGGGTCATAAGGGTCGCCAGGGAGACGCCCTACGGCTTCCCCCTGGTATCGGGGGAGATCGTCCCTGGGAGGCCTAACTCTGGGAAGCTCGTGACCGAGGCCAAGAACAGGGCCAAGTCCATCCTCGGCGGCGACGGGCTCGTGCTTGTGGATGCCGCCGCTGGCATAGGGTGCCAGGTTATATCCAGCCTGACCGGGGCCAAGATAGCTGTGCTGGTGGCTGAGCCTACCCCTGCGAGCTTCAGTGATTTGAAGAGGATACACAAGCTGACGAGGCACTTCATGATAGCGCCTGGCTTAGTCATAAACAAGTACGATATAAACCCCGACTACGTTGACATCATAAGAGAGTACGCCAGGGAGAACAATATACCCATACTAGGCGAGATCCCCTACGACGACGCGGTGCCAAAGTCCATAGTAGAAGGCAAGCCACTGCACGAAGCATACCCGGACTCGCCGGCGGCGAAGGCAATGACCAGGATATCGCAAACCATAGCAGTCGATGTACTGGGATCCTGGAGGGACTGGTGGAGGAAGTATAAACCAGCAAGGCCAGAACCCTACATACCCGGCATAAAATAGGCAAATAGACGTCCCCCGGGCAGAACAACCTATAGACGGGGTTGATCCGGATGGCCGTTAGGATAGGGATCCCCACAGAGGACGACAAGGGCCTCGACTCAAGGGTAGCCGAGAGGTTCGGGAGGGCGCCGAAGTTCACGGTAGTCGATGTAGACGAGGCCACAGGAGAAGTGCTCAACGTAGAAGTACACGACAACCCAGGATACACGGCGGGGAGCGGGGCCGGCGTGAAAGCCGCCCAGAAGCTGGGCGACCTCGGGGTGCGCGTCTACGCGGGCCCGACTCCGGGGCCAAACGCCTACGCCGCGCTCTCATACCTCGGGATCAAGGTCGTCAGCGTAACGGGGGTTAGCGCGAGGGAAGCCCTGAAGATCGCCCTGGAGGAGTTGAAGGGCTAGCGGGGCCTCCAGGTCATCCCTACACCCTCTTCCCACCCATGTATCCAGGCGATCCTTTTTAAAGGCTCCCCGGGGATAGCTGGGGCCTCGAAGAGTAGACGGTGCCAGAGGCCATGGTGGATATAGGCCTGGTAATAGCATACTATGGCTCGATAGTAGCCATAATGAACCCATTCACAGCCCTCAACAACTACATAACGCTTACACAGGCCATGAGGAGGAGGGAGGCCGAGCGCGTCATAAGGCAGGCCATGATAGTCGTCGTATTCCTCGGCCTCCTATTCATACTGGCGGGGAAGCTGATCCTGGAATTCTACCATCTAAGCCTGGCGAGCCTGAAGTTCGGGGGAGGCCTACTCCTCCTCTACATCGCGATCGACATGCTATCGGGGCAGCCCAAGACGAGGAGCATAGACAACGGTGAGGTGGCGGTGGTGCCCCTGGCAACCCCCATGACCATAGGCCCGGGCACCATGACCCTGCTCATAAACCTAGGCACGACCGGCCACCTGCCGGAGGTCATAGCCAGCTTCCTCCTCTCAACCCTGACGGTCGCGGCGACAATGAAGAGCTCCTACTACCTGCGGAGGGTCCTGGGCAGGAACGGGATAAAGGCGATGGCAAGGTTCATGTCCCTCATAATAGCCAGTGTCGCGGCCCAGATGCTCTGGTCTGCGGTGAAGGAGTGGAGCGAGGATCTCGGGGTAACGGGGAGCGGTATGTCGGTATACTAGGGTTTAACCTTCTTGAACAGTATGGGGGCCTCTGACACGGTGTAAACCTCTATCCCCTCCCCCACGCTCCCATAGTCTATCTTGAACCCGAAGCCCTCCGCCACCTTTAGCGTGGCCCTGGGGGTCACCGGGTGCAGTAGTATCGTGGAGGCCCGTATGGCCTCTAACACAGTGTAGAGCTCCCTCCTTGGCTCGGCCTTCTCCCACGGCTTGGACTCGTTCATGTAGGCGTTGGCCCTCCTGAGTAGCTCCATCACCGCCTCTACCGCCTGGGAGACCTCGTAGCCCTCCATGGCCGCCTCGTACTTCTCCAGGGTCGATTCTATGGCCTCGCTGATCTTCCCGTCAACCCTGGACTCCTCCACCCTCCCGCCTAGCTTTCTAATGGCTAGTGTACCGGCCCGCCTCACGAGGTTGCCGTAGTTGTCTGCCAGGTCGGAGTTGTATATTGAGTCGAAGAGGCTTGTAGAGACGTCGATGTCCTTGTGGAGGTTGAAGAGCCTGGATATTATGTAGCGCACCCCGTCGCTGCCATTGTACCTCTCCAGCAGGTCTTCTATGGCGACCACGTTGCCGGCGCTCTTGCCCATCTTGAGCCCGCGGTTGACTAGGAAGGCGTGGACGAGCACCTTCTTCGGGGGGTCTATTTCTAGGGCTTTCAGGGTCGAGAACCATATGGCGGTGTGGAACCATAGTATGTCCTTGCCTATAACGTGGTGCACGTTCGGCCAGAGCCTGTTGAACCGGTCCCTGTCTTCGAGGTAGCCGGCCCCCGTCACGTAGTTTAGGAGCGCGTCGAACCACACGTACGTCGTGTAGTCCTCGTCCCAGGGGAGTGGTATGCCCCACCACACCCTCTCCTTAGGCCTGGCTATGCTCACGTCCCTGAGGCCCTCCTTCTCGATCTTCCCGAGCACCTCCTGGGCGTACTGCCTCGGGTAAACTATGTCGCTCTTGGAGAGGACGCCTACCAGGTACTCCTCGAAGAGGCTCAGCTTGAAGTAGTAGGTCTCCTCCTCAAGCCACTCCAGGGGCTTCTTGTGTATCGGGCAGTGGGGCCTCCCCTCGACTACCTCATACTCTCCCTCGCTGTAGAACTTCTCGCAATCCACACAGTACCATCCAGCATAGCTGGCCTTGTAGATGAGGCCGTCCCTCCAGAGCTTCTCCAGGGCCCACCGGACCAGCCTCTCATGGTCGGGGTCAGTGGTCCTGATGAACCTGTCATAGCTTATATCAAGCATCCTCCAGTAACGCTTGTACAACTCTGCCATCTCATCCACGAACTCCTTCGGGTGTACACCCCGCCTCTCAGCAGTCCTCTGGAGCTTCAGCCCGTGCTCGTCGGTGCCCGTTAGGAAGAAGGTCTCATCCCCCTTCAGCCTATGATACCTGGCTAGTACGTCGGCGTACACCGTGGTGTATGCGTGGCCTAGGTGCGGCGCCGCGTTGGGATAGTATATCGGCGTGGTTATGTAGAAGTAGCCCACTCCACCAGCACCCCCGATCCTTATGCCCTATTGACTAGCACCTACTACTTTAAAACTTGATAATTAACCCCCTCTAGAGTCGAACGCGAGCGGAGGGTTACCGGGCCTTGTACAAAGAGGCGTTCATCGAAGACCTCTACGCGAGGAGGGACGAGCTGCTCGGCCGGGAGGTCACCGTGTGCGGGTGGGTGCACAGGATACGCGACCTAGGCAAGCTGAAGTTCATACTAGTCCGGGACAGGACCGGTCTGCTCCAGGTCGTGGTGAAGAAGGGCGAGACCCCCGAGGAGGTAGTCGAAGCTGCTAGGGGCCTCAAGCTGGAGGCGGTAGTATGTGCCCGTGGTGTGCTGGTCGAGTCCAAGTCAAAGCTGGGGATAGAGCTGAAGGCGCGGGAGCTGAAGATACTGTCAAGCCCCGTAGAGCCCCTCCCCCTAGAGCCCGATACAAGTACAGAGGCGGGCCTCGCCACCAGGCTGAACTACAGGTGGCTCGACGCGAGGAACCCGAGGGTATCCATGATATTCCAGTACGAGGCCCTCGTGGCCAGGGCCTTCAGGGAGTACTACACTAGCCAGTCATTCGTCGAGATATTCACGCCCAAGATAGTGGCGGCGGGGACCGAGAGCGGGGCCGAGGTATTCCCCGTCGTGTACTTCGGGCGCGAGGCCTTCCTAGCCCAGAGCCCGCAGTTCTACAAGCAGATGGCTGTGATAGGCGGGCTTGAGAGGGTCTTCGAGATCGGGCCCGTGTTCAGGGCGGAGCCCCACCATACCACGAGGCACCTCACAGAGTACCACAGCATGGATATAGAGCTCGGCTTCATAGAGGGGCCCGAGGACGTGATGGACTTCGTCGAGGGCTTCTTCAAGCACCTGGTGGACACGGTGAAGAGGGACCCCAAGGCCAGGGCCATACTCGAAGAGTTCAACGCCGACATAGCCATGCCGAGGGAGATACCGAGGATCACAATGAGGGAAGCCTACAGGATACTAGAGGAGGAGTACGGGAAAAAGCTGCCCTACGGGGAGGACCTAGACCCGGAGGGAGAGAGGCTCCTAGGCAGATACTTCAAGGAGAAGCACGACTCAGACTTCGTATTCGTCACAGAATACCCCTGGGCCTCAAGGCCATTCTACACCATGAGGAAGCCCGACGAGCCCGAATGGACCTACGGCTTCGACCTCCTAATGAAGGGCCTGGAGGTAGTGACCGGGAGCCAGAGGGAGCACAGGTACGACGAGCTCCTAAAGAACCTCTCAGACAAGGGCCTGGACCCGGCAAGCTTCCAGTTCTACCTAGACTTCTTCAAGCACGGAGCCCCACCCCACGGCGGCGCTGGCATGGGGCTGGAGCGCATAGTGATGCAGAGCCTGGAGCTTGAGAACATACGGGAGGCCAGGCTCCTGCCCAGGGACCCCGAGAGGATAACGCCCTAGAGGGGGAGGGACCCCGGGCATGGCTGAGGAGAGGCTGGACCCCTGGGGCACCATAGAGATAAAGGACTACGATAGGCTGCGCAGGGTCTTCGGCATCAGGCCCTTCTCAGAGGTAATCCCAGTAATGAGGGAGATGGGCCTCCCCCTGAGCCTCCACATGAGGAGGAATATCGTATTCGGCCACAGGGACTTCGACAAGGTCATACTAGAGGGTATAAGGAAGGGGGAGAAGATAGCGATACTCACTGGCTTCATGCCGAGCGGGAGGTTCCACTTCGGCCACAAGCTCACGGTAGACCAGCTCATATACTTCCAGAGGGAGCTGAAGGCCAAGGTATTCGTGGCCCTGGCGGACGCCGAGGCCTACGCCGTCAGGAGGCTGCCGCGCAGGGAGGTCATAAGGCTGGGGATAGAGGAGTACGTGGCCAACATGATAGCCCTCGGCCTAGACCCCGACAAGACCGACTTCTACTTCCAGACCAGCAGGGGAACCCCCTACTACAGGCTCATACAACTCTTCTCGGGGAAGGTGACAATGGCCGAGATGGAGGCCATCTACGGCGACCTCAGCCCCGCCAAGATAGTCTCGGCCCTGACACAGGCCGCCGACATACTACACCCACAGCTCGACGAGTACGGCGGGTACAAGCGCGTAGTCGTGCCAGTCGGGGCAGACCAGGACCCCCACCTCAGGCTCGCAAGGGACCTAGCCGACAGGCTCCGGGGCCTGGTGAGCCTGGAGAGGCCAGCCTCGACGTACCACAAGCTCATCAGGGGCCTGGATGGGGGTAAGATGAGTAGTAGCAGGCCCGACTACACCATATTCCTAACCGACGACCCGGGAGAGGCGGTTAGGAAGCTGAGGAACGCGCTAACCGGGGGTAGGGCTACGGCCGAGGAGCAGAGGAGGCTGGGCGGGGTCCCCGAGGCCTGCACGGTATATGATTTATACCTGTATCATTTAATACCGGATGACGGGGAGCTGCTGAAGGTCTACAGGGACTGTAGGAGCGGGTCCATGCTCTGCGGCGAGTGCAAGAGGATGGGGGCCGAGAAGCTCCGCGAGTTCCTTGAGAGGCACCAGGCCAGGCTGGAGGAGGCTAGGGATGCGGCTAGGAGCGTCGTCGAAGCCCCAAGCTTCTAGGGCTAGCGAGGTAGAGGGGTATATCGACGAGGCTAGGTCGATACAGGTGGTGTTTAACTCCAAGAGGCCTCAGATCCTCTACATGGCGTATGCCAAGACCCTGGCCATACACATAGCCAGCTCCTACACGAGCCCCTACTTCAAACAGGATATCCAGAGGGCCCTCCAGTGCGTTAGGGTGATGGGGAAGGGGGCGTCGCTCGCGGCCAACACCGTGGGCTTCCTCATACTATCACTGTTATCCGCGTTTCTCGGCTCGCTTGGATCCTCTCTATCCGCGACTCTCCTGCTAGTCGTTATCGTGGTTGGGTTACTGGCTGGATTCTATGTCTCGTGGTATAGGGGTAGGTGTAGGGGCGAGTCTATGATTGTCTACGTTGACGTGCCGACGGTCGAGGAGATAGTGGGTAGAGCCGCCTCCATACTACAGGCCTGTAGGCATACTGGGAGGTGTAGTGGTTACATCGAGGTGGATGGGGTCAAGATCTTCTACAAGGCTAGGATCGGCAGGTTCACGTCTCCAAGAGTGACCTTCATGAGGAGCCCTGCTAGGGTGAAGAGGGCCGGGTTCAGGCTGGGCGGGCGCTCGCTGGGGAATAGTTAAATCCCACTAGGCCTACATAGTATAGGGTGTCCAGGATGGCCGCAAGTGGAGCTACGCCAGCAGACTACATAAACAGTACAATCTGGATGCTCTTCTGGCTCCTCTTCCTGTTCTCCCTGGTCAGCCCGCTCCTAAGCATGAGGAGGCTACAAGCGGCCAGGCTGGCAGTCATAAGGAACATGGAGAGGAAGTACGGCTGGCGAGTCATAACAATGATACACAGGGAGGAGAGGATCTCGTTCCTGGGCGTCCCGATAAGGAGGTTCATAGACATAGACGACTCCGAGGCGGTACTCAGGGCTATAAGGACGACGCCGCCCGACAGGACCATCGCTCTAGTACTCCACACGCCCGGCGGGCTGGTGCTGGCGGCCAGCCAGATAGCCAGGGCCCTGAAGAGGCACAAGGGCAAGAAGATAGTTATCGTGCCCCACTACGCCATGAGCGGAGGGACCCTCATAGCCCTAGCCGCCGACGAGATACTCATGGATCCAAACGCCGTCCTAGGCCCCCTAGACCCGCAGCTGGCAGCGGGTCCCTCCGGGCCGGTGGCCCCGGCGCCGAGTATAGTCAAGGTGGCGGAGCTCAAGGGGAAGGAGGCCAGTGATAACACGCTGATAATGGCCGATGTGGCCAGGAAGGCTATAGACGAGATGCAGGAGGTCATTGTAGAGCTCCTCGAAGACAGGATGGGCAGCGAGAAGGCTAGGGAGCTCGCAGAGCTACTCACGAGCGGCAAGTGGACCCACGACTATCCGATAACCTATGAGAAGGCCAAGGAACTCGGCCTCCCGGTGAAGGACGAGGTGCCCATAGAGGTGTACCAGCTCATGGAGCTATACCCCCAGGCGCCCCACAACAGGCCCGGGGTAGAATACATACCGCAGCCCCTGCCCGCGCCCGTAACGCCACGCCACGGAAACCATGGGATGGGAGGCCGCTAACGGCAGGAGGCCAGGCCCTCTACATACCTCAGGGCCTCCAACAGGAGGGTCCCTGGAGAAACCTTGACAACTGTGAATCCGCTTTTTTCCATGAACTCCTCCCCGCCGGGGCCGAAGCTTGAAGCCACGATGTAGTTGCACTCCTTGTTGAGCTCCCTTATCCTAGGCCTCTTCCCGTGCTCCTCCCCGTGCTCGTGCTCGCCCGCGAAGGGGTTCTCCACGACCCGGTTGAGGATCCACCTCCTACCATTGTAGGTGTAGTGGAAGTAGTACCTGCCATCGCCGAAGTGGCCAGCCTTCACCTTCAACCCGTCGTCCGTCGGGATCGACACGCATATCCTCTCCGCCACTAGAGGGTCCCTCCAGGAGCGTCTATGGCGGCACGGCATTTAATCGTGTAGTCTAAACTCTGATACGTAGCGCTAGGGCTAGGAGGGACCCTCGCCACCCTAGAAGGCCAGGATGGAGTCAGGGTCCCTATGGCCGTGCAGCTCTTTTCCCCAGCGCTATCGCCAGGAGTATCCAGGCTATCATGATGGCCGGGATCATGGGGTTCTCGGGGACTGGCTGGGGCTCGGTATTGTCCACGGCCGTGTGTATCACGGGCGAGATAGGGCTGAATGAATAGTCGGTTACGCTATCCTGGCTGGGCGTGAGGCTAGTCACTGTGAGGGTGATGCCGTTGAACCCACTATCTTCCAACGCTATGCTACTTATGGTTGGTGAGCAGTCGCTCGCCGTCAGGCTCTCCCATCCCTCACCGCCGGTCCACGAGAGCTCGCCTAGCGAGGGGGAGTACATTAGGATAGTGGGGTCATAGAAGTATGGGGATCTGAGGTTGGAGTTGCCTCCGATGTAGATCAGGGAGTTGTATAGCGTCGCCGAGTACATCTTCTCGTCGGCGCTTGAACCCATGGTTCTCGCTGATATGAGGTTTCCATCCTTGTCCAGCTCATACACTGTATAGTTGTATTTCCCGTTCTCGTTGAAGCTCTTGGTATGGCCGGTCACGAAGAGCTTGTTGCCGACTACGATCGTCTGGTTAGTGAAGTCGTAGCCGCCCTCACCCATGGTGATGAACCATATGAAGTTACCGTTTTCGTCTACCTTGAATAGGAAGCCGTCGCTGTAGCCCTGCCCGTAGCTGTAGGTGTATCCTGTTATGAAGAGGTAGGTGTCGTTACCCGTTACACCATATGCAACATCGTCCCCGCTGAGCCCTCCGAACTTCTTCGACCAGACTACCGAGCCATCTTGGGGGTCGAGCTTCATTATGAAGCCCTCATAGTACCCGCCGAACGAGCTAGTCTTCCCCACCACGTAGAGGTAGCCGTTAAGGTACTCGATACCGTAGCCGAAATCCGAGGAGCCTCCGCCGTATGCCTTCGCCCATATAATGCTTCCATCACTCCCCAGCTTCATCACCAGTATGTCATCGTTGTTTACTCCGATTTTCCCGGCCACGTATATCCCGTTGGCCGTGGCCTCCACTGAGTATGCGCAGTCGTTTGTAGTCTGGCTTATCCTGACTAGCCAGTCCATTGCTCCTATCGTGTTTATCCTGGCGATTATGATCTCGGTTGACCTGTCGCCGCTGAAGCTGTCCGAGCAGCCCACTATGTACAGGTAGCCGTCTAGATAGTCTATGTCGTGGATGTATTCGTTGTAGATTGGGGATGGGTTGAGGGATCTTATCCACTGGAATTGCCCGCTGAGCGGGTCTATCTTGGCGACGAATAGGTCTCTGTAGGAGCCTGATGCCAGGGATCCGGCGGCGTATAGGTATTGGTCGTCGTGGGTTATCCCGTAGGTTCCGCCGGACAGCGACTCTATGTCCTTGTACCAGTGGTATGATTGAGCGTGAACCGGTTGTATTGGCGTGGCGAGGGCAAGTAATAGTATGGCTGGTATAAGTATATACTTATACATATGTATTACCCGTATGCATTTATCTCTGCCTATACGTATTAAGCATACTGTAATAGGCCGTAATGAATATCTTGATTATCAAATATTTATATACCCTGTATCAATGGAAACCAGCACTAGAACCACCGCGAGGAGAAAGGCGCGCCACGACCCCACCCCAGGAAACCAGTAAACACCATAGACTACTCAGATATTATATTTATAATAAACCATATAAACCATATTATACACGCCTAGGCCCGGGATGGACTGCGGGGACTGTAAAAGACATGCCAGTCGCTCGAATACTCTCCAGGGACAGGCTCAGGGCATCGTGGATAATACTACTCCTACTCCTAGTAGCGTCCTCCGGCGGCGGCATACTGGCGTTCTCAAACCTCGGCTACCAGGAATCAATAGACGCCCTAACCCAATACTACAAGCCACACCTGAGAGTAGACATCGCCTACGGCATGGGACAAGCAAACACGCCGACCCCCAGCTACGCGAGCGGGCTAGAGGCGCTCGCCAACGAGCTGGAAACCAGCAAGCCCAGGCTAGAGCACCTGGAATACCATGGCAGCTACCTAGTGCTAGACCTCGCCATAGCCTACAAATACGTGGTCCAGGGCAGCGAGGGCGAGCCCATGGGCCTCATCGGTAGGGAGTGGTGGAACCAGGGCCAGATCGCGTCGATACCCTACCATGGCCCAAACGGTGTCCTACGCCATTGCAACGTCTTCGGAAGCCACCTACTAGCCGCTGTGTTCAAGAACCCGCGCAGCGCCTCGGAGGCAGGGTTCCAGGTCATAGAGGGGTCCTATCCAGGCGGAGACGGGCCTGGAGTGGAAGCCGCTGTCTCCAAGGCTATAGCAGTGGCGCTCGGGGTAGGGCCTGGTGACACGCTAGAGCTTTTCCCTGGCTTGGAGCTGATGGTTACCGGCGTGTTCAGCGGGACCAGTAACGGGGCGTCCTACTACGACCTTGAGGGGATGGTGCATTTCATAATAGCCGAGGACGACCTGGGCGAGCTAGCCAATGCCTCCCTCAAAAGCCTAGCCGAGGCCGTCAAGACTGGGGGTCCCTCCGGCCTACTAACACTGTATAACGCTGTAGGCCCTGGCGTGCTCCCCGACGATGTCGTAAACGCCATCCTAGCCAGGGGGTCCTGTAGGGATAACGGTGTCGAGTACATACCCGGGTCAGCGGCGCTGGCACTAGAGCCGCTAGAGGAGGGTGTTGAGGTCCTCGGCGGGGCCATACGGGACGCCTATGGAGTAGAGGTGCCGGTGGATGTCCTCAGGGACAGTATAGCTGGTAAACTACCGCTCAACGGGAACCTGCTGACCGCGATAGCGAACCTCGACAAGGAATTCTACACAAGCCTACCCAGGAACACGAGCAAGGCAAACGCCATAATAACCGGGGTCATGGACGCGTTCAGGGACTGGCTCTCCTCCATGGGCGTCAGTGTGAACGGTGGAAAATGGACGGTGCCAGCTGGCGGTCCGCCTCCACCTCCACCGGGCGAGGGCCAGGTCGTCCTCCCCCTCACCGGGTATTACGTCGTGTCCGAGTCGGAGGAGGGCTTGTGGGGCATCTACGAGTCGAGCATCAGCCAGTGGAATAACCCGATGGCCGTGCTCTCGCTGGTGCTGGTAACTATAGCGACCTTCCTCCTGGGGCTGAGGGCCTCTAGCGAGGTGTTGAGCGTGGTTTCATCGGACCTCCGAAGGTATATCTCGTTGCTCGCCGCCAGGGGCGCGCCCCCCAGGAGTATGGCTCGGAGCTTCCTCGCCTTCATCGTAGCGGTATCGCTGGTGGCCGGGTTCGCCGGTAGCGTCGCCACCGTGTACCTGGTTGATAGGATAGGCATCGCTGGGACCAGCTTGGCTCGGAGTGTCGCGTTGGGCCTCGTGATAACGCTCCTCGTGGGCCTCTTCTCCTATAGGAGGGCCTCTAGGCTTGTCAGGGACGTAGCTCCCATAGAGGCGGTTAGGCCCGTTGCAACGGTATCGGTGGGTGAGAGGGTTAGGCATAGGGTTAGCGCCTTCATAGTGGCCCTCGGGGTTACAAGCATAGTCGTGGGCCTCTACGGAGACATCGAGACCCTAGCCGAGAAAGCCAGCGACATGGGAGGAGCCATAGGGTCGCTGGCCGTTATAGCGATCGTTATAGCATACATGTTCTCGCCCTTCGCCCCGGCAGCCCTAGCCGACGTAGCCTCGAACCTCCTAGGCTCCTACGAGGCCATATTCTCAAGGGCCTCCAGGTGGGCTAGCCTGGCGGCCGGACACCTAGCATGGGCCGCCTCCTCCTCGGCTGGCAGGCTTAGGAGGCGGCTGGTATCCGGGCTCACCGCGCCTACCCTAGCCTTTGGCCTCGCCCTGGGCTTAGCGTTCAGCCTACCGGTCTTGGGGAGCGTTGGCTTGATAGACTACTATGAGTCGCTGTTGGAGGGCAAGGCACTCTTCTACACCCCGGGCCTTATAGCCGGGTACCGGGCAGCCGAGTCCATACTTGCAGTAGTAGCACTATACGCCCTGGTGGTGGGGGGCCTCTCGCTGTACGTGTTGCTGCATTCCGCCCTTAGGATCGTGGTGGCGGAGATGGTCGTCGCCAGGGCCAGGGGAGCTGGCAGGGGCGAGGCACTCCGCCTGGCCTACTCGATGCTACTACCCATATCACTCCACTCCCTGATAGCGGGATTGCTGGTGGGCGGCGTCGTCTACCTGGCTGTAGTGTCTAGCGCTAGGCTGGCGTCGCTGGGAGGGTTCAGCGTCCCACTGACGCCCTCCCAGCCCATGGTTCCTCTAGTCTTCCTCTTGGCTCTCCTCTTGCTAGTCCTGGGCCTGCCCCTAGTCCTCTCCTATAGGAGTGTTTCCTCGGGTGACCTGGCTTCTAGGCTTAGGAGGCTTGGTATGTGATGAAGGCGGTTGTTGTTGAGCGCGTGATAAAGGTCTACGAGTCCCGTGGCGAGAGCGTGACTGCCCTCAGGGAGGTTAGCTTCGACGTCGAGCGCGGGGAGGTCGTTGCGATAATGGGGCCTAGTGGCTCGGGAAAGACGACTCTGCTGAACCTGATCGGGGGTATCGATAAGCCCACGGCTGGCAGAGTGGTCGTCGACGGGGTGGAGGTTCATAGGCTTGGTGAGGGCGAGCTGAGGGCCTATAGGCTCTCCAAGGTGGGGTACGTGTTCCAGCAGTACAATTTGATCCCAACCCTAACCGCCCTGGAGAACGTGCTACTACCGATGCAGCTGGCTAGGAGGAGTGATAAAGCTAGGGCGCTGGAGTTGTTGAAGAGGGTTGACCTGGAGGGCAAGGAGTCTAGGCTCCCCGAGGAGTTGAGCGGTGGGGAGCAGCAGAGGCTTGCTATAGCGGTGGCTCTCGCCAATGACCCTCCACTGCTCATAGCTGATGAGCCGACGGGCGAGCTAGACCTGGCTACCGGGCAGAGGGTCGTGGAGCTTATACTCTCACAGGCCAGGGATCACGGTAAGACTGTTATAATGACTACCCACGATCCCAGGGTTGCGAGGCAGGCTGACAGGGTCATCCTTCTTGAGGATGGCAGGGTTAAGGGCGTCTACGAGCCCCAGAGGCTCGCCACCGAGTACTCTAGCGAGGCCGAGGTCCACGTGGAGAGGATGATCGTGGACTACCTCAAGTCCCTGCTCGACAGGGCCCGGAGGGAGCTGGGCGAGCTGGAGGCCCGGGTCGCCAGGGGCGAGATAGGGCTCGGCGAGGCCCTCGTCGAGTACCAGAGGCTATCGGCCCTCATAGCCGCGTTGGAGGCTGAGTTGGCTAGGCTGGGGGCTGGGGTCGAGGCCTAGGGAGGGTCCCTCCCGGGGGTTAGGTAGCCTGGTAGATATATCTTTAAGCGATATAAGCCCCGGTGGCCTGGAATAGGTTACCGTGAGGGGTGGACTTGGCCAGCGACTACAGCGCGTGGCGCGTGCTAGCAAGGCTAATGAAGCACCTGGTGGCGAGGCGGGCGCCGCTATTCGCAGCAGCCGTATCCCTCGTAGTCCTAATGTCGTACGCCAACGGTGTAGTCCCCTTCCTCATCAGGGAGGCCGTGGATAAGGGCCTGGTGGCCGGGAGCCGTGAGGCCGCAGTCTACTACGGGCTCTTGATAATAGGGGCCACGGTCCTGGCAGGGCTTCTCAGCTTCACGAGCAGGTACATGCTAGCGAAGCTGGCCCAGGAGACCGTCTACGATCTCAGGGTTAGGGCCTTCGACTCCATACAGAGGCAGTCGATGGAGTACTTCGATAACGTGCTCGTGGGCCAGCTCATATCACGGGTCACCAACGACACGGAGAGGATAACCAGGTTCATATCGTTCCGGCTACGCATGCTGATCTACAGCACGTTCCTGATCGCCGTCTCCCTCTACTACATGGCGGGTATGAGCCGCGAGCTGACACTGATAGCGCTCGCCGCTATAGTAGTGGTCGTCGCGTTAAACGCCAGGTTCGCCGTCAGGGTCAGGCCCCTCTACGACGATATAAGGCACCAGACGGGCGTGCTAGCCGGTATAGCGACGGCCGCCCTAGCCGGGATAAAGACCGTCAAGTCCCTTGCTATAGAACCCATACTCTACAGGAGATTCCAGAGCGAGAACAAGAAGTTCTACGAGTACAGCCTGAGGGCCACGAGGCTCACAGCCCTGTACGGTAACAGCCCCTTCCTAGTCACCGGGCTAGCCATGAGCGGCATGCTATACTACGGGGGCCACGCCATAATCTCGGGTGCCCTAACCGTCGGCTCCCTGATTGCGTTCCTAACCTACATGGTTACACTTTCATGGCCCCTCGTAGCCCTCGGATTCGCTGTCGGCGACATACAGAGGGTGGCGGCTGCCTCGAAGAGGATATTCGAGGTCATAGACAAGGAGCCCCGGGTCAAGGACAAGCCAGGTGCCATCGAGCTAGAGGATGTGAGGGGCGACATACTCTACGAGGGGGTCTCGTTCAGCTACAGGCCTGGCAAGCCCGTGCTGAGGGGGGTGACGCTGCACGTCAGGCCCGGGGAGAAGATTGTGATAGTGGGGCCTCCGGGCTCCGGCAAGTCCACCCTGCTCAAGCTACTCCTCAGGCTCTACGAGCTAGATTCCGGGAGGATCCTGGTCGACGGCGTGGATATACGTGACGTGAAGCTCTCAAGCCTCCGGAGGCATATAGGGTACGTGGCGCAGGAGCCATTCATATTCAACAGGAGCGTGTGGGAGAACATAGCCTTTGGGAACCCAAACGCCTCTATGGAAGACATAGTCAGGGCGGCCAAGGCGGCCAAGATCCACGACTTCATAGAGAGCCTCCCCAAGGGATACCATACCATAGTCGGCGAGCGGGGTGTCACGCTCTCCGGGGGGCAGAGGCAGAGGCTAGCGCTCGCGAGGGCGCTGGTCGGCGATCCCAAGATACTCCTGCTAGACGATCCCGTGTCCAACCTGGACGCCGAGACCGAGAAGGCGATCGTAGAGGACCTAGAAGAGATACTCAGGGATAAGACAGCGTTGATAGTGACCCAGAGGCCCTCCCTGGTGAGACTGGCCGACAGGATAGTCGTGCTCAGCGATGGAAGGATAGTGGAGGAGGGGAGCCACGAGGAGTTGATGGCGAGGAGAGGACTCTACTACAGGATCTACACGGCTATGATGGGTGGAGGGAAATGACAGCGGGCGGAGACAAGCCATCGTCCACGCGACTGCTGAGGCGCTTCCTCGGGGAGACCCTGAAGTACAAGAGACTCATAGCGGTCGTGACAGCCTCCATCATCGGAGCCTCCATAGCGGGCCTAGCCTCGCCATACCTACTCGGCATAGCGATAGACCGCTACATAATACCGGGCAGGTACAGCGAGCTGCCCTTCATAGCGGCCCTCTACCTCCTAGCACTGCTCGCCCAGTGGCTCTTCTCGACCATGAGGACCTGGTATGTGCAGGTCTTCGGCCAGAAGATCCTCTATGACCTGAGGAATAAGGCCATGGAGAGACTGCTGAGGGCCAGGATAAGCGAGTATGGTGGTAGGAGGACTGGGGATCTGGTGTCGAGGGTCATAAACGATACCAGTGTTGTGAACGAGGTTTTCATATCCGGGATACTGGGTAGCCTGGGCGCACTCGTATCGCTGGTTGGCATAGTGGTGGCCATGCTATTCCTCAACGTCAGGCTCACCCTCGTGGCCCTCGCCACGGTACCCCTAATGGTCGTGGCGGCGAAGTACTTCGGGGGGAAGATGAGGAGTGCCTACCGCGAGACCAGGGAGAAGATAGCCCGGGTCTCAAGCATAGTGGAGGAGAGCATCTCCGGGATAGAGACTATCAAGTCGATGGGGAGGGAGGAGGCCGTCGGGCGGGAGTTCAAAGAGGCCAGCAGGGAGACGGTCAAGGCTTACCTGAGGGTCGCGGTCTACATGGGCCTCTTCTGGCCCCTCATGAACCTGGCTACCATCCTCTCGGTCGTGGTAGTCCTAGTCTACGGCACCTACCTGGCCCTGGCCGGAGCCACTACCATAGGAGTGGTCGCGGCCTTCGTCCAGTACGTGCAGAGGTTTAGGGGGCCCATCAACAACGTCGTCAGCCTATACGACTCCCTCCAGTCGGCCCTCGCATCGCTGGAGAGAATATACGAGGTCATAGACGGGGTCGAGGCCGAGGAGGATGAGGGCCTGGAGATCGAGAGGATCAAGGGCTTGATAGAGTTCGACGGCGTATGGTTCGAGTACCAGCCTGGGAGGCCGGTGCTGAGGGGGGTCACATTCAAGGTGGATCCGGGCGAGACCGTCGCCATAGTTGGCCGCACGGGCGCCGGGAAGACGACTCTCATAAACCTGCTCCTCCGCTTCTACGATCCCTCCAAGGGCAGGATACTGGTGGATGGAATTGATACGAGGCTCGTGAAGAGGAGTAGTCTAAGGAGTAGGATGGCGTACGTCCCCCAGGAGACCTACCTGTTCCCAGGGACGATACTGGACAACATAAGGATTGTGAAGCCCGACGCCACCAGGGAGGAGGTCGAGAGGGTGTGCAGGGAGCTGGGCATACACGAGTTCATAACCAGGCTACCAGAGGGATACGACACTGATGCGGGGGAGGCGGGCAAGAGGCTCTCCACCGGGGAGAAGCAGTTGATCGCCATAGCGAGGGCAATGCTGAGGGACCCGGACGTGGTCATACTAGACGAGGCCCTCTCCAGCGTAGACCCGGCCACCGAGGAAGTCGTTAGGAGGGCGATCGGGAGGCTCATGGAGGGGAGGACCGGGATACTAGTGGCCCATAGGCTGACCATGGCCCTCGACGCCGACAAAGTCATAGTACTAGACGACGGCGCCATCGTCGAGGCAGGGAGGCCCGAGGAGCTACTCGGTAAGAGGGGGCACTTCTACAGGCTCTACACTGCCCAGCTGCGGGAGGCCGAGGCGAGGATCGCCCCCAAGACCTCTCCATAAAGGATTATTCGACCCCGGTATATCCTGGGATATGCATGGGTGCCCGGATATACCTGTTGACTGGGGCAAGCTGAGGGCCGAGCAGAGGCTAGTAGTGTATTATGGAGAGGAGGAGCTGTTAGACGAGGCCACGGCGACGCTACTATACTATGTCGGGGAGCTGGGGTCCCTCCTGAAGGCTTCGAGGAAGGCCGGGATCCCCTACTCCAGGGCCTGGGAGAGGATAGCGAGGATAGAACGCGTACTAGGAGCCAGGCTACTGGCGAGGAGGCGCGGAGGATCCAGGGGCGGGGGAGCAGAGCTGACCTCCGAGGGGGAGAGGCTCCTAGAGTACTATGAATCCATGTATAGGAGGATCCATGGAAGGCCCTTCACCCCGGCATCAGCCAGCCGCGTCTACACGGGGCAAGAGGTCGTAGTCTCGGGGAGCCACGACTTCATCGTGTCCAGGGCTATCGGCTCGCTTAGGGAGTCCGGCCATGGGATCGAGCTCCACTGGACCGGGTCAACCCATGGACTGGCCGCGCTAGTCCTGGGAGAGGCTGACGTCGTGGGGATACACCTGCTCGACCCCCAGACGAGGACCTACAACACCCACGTCTATGAGAGGCTTGGGCTCTCGGGGGGAGCCGTGCTCCTGAGGGGCTATGACAGGGCTCAGGGGTTCATAACCCGTAAGCCCATGGGGTTTGAGGAGGTCATGGAGGGCCTCACCTCTGGGAGGCTCGTCCTGGCCAATAGGCAGCCGGGCTCCGGTACCAGGCTCCTCCTAGACTCTGTGCTGGGGGAGTGGGCTTCCCAGAGGGGCGTGCCGCTGGGGGAGTTGAGGGCGAGGATACGGGGTTATGGTTCCAGTTATACTACCCACCTGGAGGTCGCCGAGGCCGTGGCACGTGGAGACGCCGATGTGGGTGTCGGCCTCTTGTACGCCGCTCGGGTCTATGGGTTGGAGTTTGTATTGTTGGCGTGGGAGAGGTATGATTTCCTCGTTGGGAGGGGGTTCCACGAGTCGGAGCGGGGTGAGGAGTTCCTCCGAGGGTTCTTCGAGGCTGTCGTCTCCGTTGGGGAGGGTATTGAGGGCTATAGGATTCCCCCGGGGATCGGGGGTGTGCTACGGGCTTAGGCTTTTATCCAGCCTGCTATCCGTTATCTGTTAACGGATAACGAGGGGTCGCGTTGGACTCTAAGGCTAAGCTAGCCGTAGCCCTAATAGTAGCGCTCCTCGCCCTAGCCCTAGCACTACAGGCAACCCACGGCGAGACGGTGAGGGTGAGGGCCACGACAACCACGAGCCTATACGCCACAGGCCTCCTAGAACACCTGGCGAGAGAGTTTCAATCCACCCACAAGGACGTCACGATACAGTACATCCCCGTGGGTAGCGGGGAGGCGCTCAAGAGGGCTGAGAGGGGGGATGCATGCCTGGTACTAGTCCACGCTCCAAGCCTTGAGAAACACTACATCGACGAGGGAGTCATAGGCTACCATAGGATCTTCGCCTACAACTACTTCGTGATAGTAGGGCCCGAGAGCGATCCAGCGGGGGTGAAGGGCTCCAAGAGCATAGTCGAGGCGATGCATAGGATATACAGTGCCGGCGAGGCCGGGCGCATAGTCTTCGTGAGCCGGGGAGACCACTCGGGGACAAACGTCAGAGAACTCCAGCTCTGGAGAGAGGCGGGCCTAGATCCAACCGGGAAGCCATGGTATATCGAGACGGGGCAGGGCATGGGCGAGACCCTAGTCATAGCGGGCAACAAGGAGGCCTACACCCTGAGCGATATAGGGACCTACCTGAAGTTCAAGGCGGAGGGCAGGATACCGGGGCTGGAGATACTCTACAGCGGCGATCCAAGCCTGATCAACATATACAGCGCATACCTCGCGACAGGATGCAGTGGTAGGGAGCGGGACGCGGCCAAGGCCTTCATAGACTTCCTAGCAAGCAGCCAGGGGCAGAAGCTCATAGCATCCTACGGCGTGGAGGAGTATGGGCAACCCCTATTCCACCCCGTGGCAGGCCGCCTGAGCCAGGTAGAGGCGGTGTGGAAGAGTATGGCTGAGGGGGGCTAGGCGTGGAGCCCATCTACGCGGTCCTGTCGAGGTCCCTCGCGATATCCGGGGCGGCGACACTACTGGCCTCGGCCTGGAGCATTCCACTAGCCTACTACCTCTCACGAAGCCCCCGGGTGAACCCCCTGGTCTATGCTATGGAGGCCTTGATAGGGGTTCCAACAGTACTCGTAGGGCTCCTATTGTACCTATTGCTGAGCAGGGAGGGACCCCTAGGCTTCCTCAACCTGCTATACACGCCCCAGGCCATCACGGTTGGAGAGGCCCTGCTCATAACCCCCCTAGTCACAGCCCTCACCTACAGGTCCCTCAAGCAGGTCGGAGCACCCCTCAGGGAGCTGGCGTTGACCCTAGGGGCCAGTGAGGCCAGGGCGACGCTCCTAGTCCTCCGGGAGTCGGCGCCCTCCATAGTCTCCTCGATAGTGATGGGGTTCTCCCGGGCCATCGGCGAGCTGGGCGTCGCGCTCGTGGTTGGAGGGAACATAATGGGTTACACCAGGACGCTCACCACTTCGATAGCCCTCGCGACATCCATGGGGGAGTACGAGCTGGCCCTAGAGCTCGGGGCTATACTGACACTGCTAACCATCGGTGTGTCACTGGTGCTACGCTTGGTGAACAGGGGATGGAGGCTAGAATAGCGCTGGAGGACGTGTGGTTCGGCTACGACAAGGAGCCAGTGCTCAGGGGGGTGAGCCTGGGCCTAGAGGGGGGAAGAGTCTATGGCCTAGCGGGGCCAAACGCCTCGGGCAAGACCACCCTCCTCAAGCTAGTCTCACTGCTCCTAAGGCCGGCCAAGGGCAGGGTGCTGGTGGACGGGGTGGATCCTTGGGTTGAGGGCGTCGAGGGGTTTAGGGGCCGGATAGTCTACGTCCACGAGAGGCCCATAGTACTCAGGGGGCTCGTGTACGATAACATAGCTGTTGGACCGGAGCTGCAGGGCCTCGGGGAGGAGGCTATCAGGGAGAGGGTGCTAAGGATAGCGGAGAAGCTTATGCTAAGGGGCATCCTATGGGAGAAGATAGGCAGGCTCTCGACGGGCCAGGTCCAGCTGGTGGCTATAGCGAGGGCCCTCGCCGTCGACCCGGTAGTACTGGCGCTGGACGAGTCCTTCTCCAACCTAGATAGCGGTAAGAGGAGGGTAGTTGCCCGGGCGATCAAGGAACTGGCCAATAAGGGAGGCATAGCGATAGTATCATCCCACGATCCCATCCTGCTATCCAGGATCTCGGACCAGGTAGTCTACCTAGAGGACGGGGTTGTCAAGTTCCACGTTGACGCGGGATCCTTCCTAGACAAGCTATCACGGGTAGTCTAGCGGGGGTTAGAGGCTTTTCGCTGCATGTCTAACCATAGGGTCTGGTATTACGTATTCGTTATCTTGCTTCTCTAGATAGCTGTACCTCACCAGGTTCCTGAGGAGCTGTGAGAACCGGTTGTCGGGGATCCAGGTGTTTGTTCTAGTCTCTACATAGGTCTTTATCTCTCGCCACCTGGTGATGCCTTGGGCTACAGCCTTGAGGATCGCCACGTATCTGGCTGGAGAGCCCTCTATGACCTTTGAGAGTTCTGCTAGGACCATTAGACTCCCCTCCTCAAAGACCCTCCGGAGAGCCTCCCTATGCGGAGAACCCTCCACCCCCCGTTTGTAGCCGTACAGGGTCAGCCACCCCACTATGCCGTCAAGCTTCTCCACGGCCTCCTCCAGCTCCGATCTCTTAACCCTGACGCCGAGCTCCCTGAAGCCCGTCTCTAGGAAGCCGAGCGATTGCTGGGTTGTGAACCTTTCTAATGGTATCTCCCTCCGATGTCTCCCGTAGAGTGGTGCTCTGGGGTCTTCTAAGCGGAGGAACTCCCTTAGCACCCCGACCTCGCTCCCAGTGACTATGAAGGTGAGGTTGGGGAGATTATCGATAGCCCAAGCTATTACTCCGTCGTACCTGGTGTTGGAGAACCGGAGGTACTGGGCCTCGTCAAATACTAGGGCGAATCTCCAGCCATGCTCGCCGCACCATTCGTCTAGGGCCTTTAGTACTTCTGTCAGCCTGGGCTTGGCTGGAGGTCTCAGCTCTAAGCTGAATCCAGCCGCGTGGATCCCCTTGACTTTGCCGAGGGCATCGCCTAGTCTAAACTCTAACCTCTCGTACCACTTGGACCGTCTCCTCATTGCATCCACTATCCGGGCTACGAGGCTGGCTAGCCTGACAGAGCCCTCCTCAAAGTACAACTCTCTAACGTCTACCAGCGCATAGGGGATCCCAGCTTCCCTTACACCTACTCTGACTAGGCTTGACTTGCCGATTCTCCGGACGCCTCTGACAATGACAAGCCTCTCTCCAAGTCTGAGGGCTTCCATTAGGCTTCTCAGTTCATTCTCTCTATCGTAGAGATCCTCTCGCCTTTCCTTGGGCGCAATATCAAACAGCAACTTATGCCCCCCGTAAGTAACTTACACCCCCCGTAAGTAATAAGCCTACCGCTAGAGAAACCATGAGGTTCCCCGTCGAAGACAACAATACTCCCGTAACCAACGAGTCCTAAAAATAATCGAGTCATACGAAAGAAGCCCCCTGGGGGATGGAGGGACGGCTAGGATCGTCTATGCGTGGAGGGCTCTGTACTGGCTGGCGCTCGACCTATCCCCATTCATCCTAGGACGATACTATTACCGGGGATGCAGGGACCTGGGCTCTCCCGTGATCGTCTACGCTGCAATGGTCCTCGGACTCGTCTTGATAATATACGGTGTTGTATTGAATATTGTTGCTGGTAGAACCCTCAGGCTCTATGGGCACAGGGGGAGGGTCCCTCGCTTCACCCCGCCCGACAGGCTGGTGGACAGAGGCATATACTCGTGCATGCGCCACCCGGCACAGCTGGGCCTCATGATGGTTGGGGTGGGACTCGGCCTCGCCTCAGGGACCCTCCCAGGCATACTCGCGAGCGCCATACCAGTGGCCGGCGGCCTCCTCTTCATATTGCAGGTGGAGGAGCCGGAGGCCCGGAGGCTCCTCGGGCCCAGCTACCATGAGTATGAGGAGAGGGTTCCAGCCCTCCGGTTGACGGTTGGATGCCTTGTGAAGGGCTGGAGGGATTGAGGATTTCTTCACGATGCTAGAGTCAATACCCTTAGCATGCTAAGAACTCTAGCCTCGATCTCTGATAGCCCCCATGATGTATAGGTAGCACGCTAACCCGCTACCCTCACACTACCCTCCGCTCCCGGAGTTCAATTATCCCGGTATCGAACCATGGAGGGCGAGAATAGGTATCTGCTCGTGGCGGAAGACCCTCCTCTGCCCTTTCTAGTGCTTCCGTGTGGCAAGCCGTTGGGATAACGTTTTTATTTCAGGCCAGCGTCTCTGGCTCTAGTGATGGGGTGGGTGTGATGCAGCGCCAATATTGAGTTGCTCCTCGTGCTCCCATCCCCCCGAGGATAGCGTGTCCCTCGCCTTCGACGGCTTGAAGCTCCTCGCCGACAAGGTCGAGGTCGCCAGGAGGAGGCTCTACGAATTCCTGGCTAGCATAGGCGGATGGCATGCCGGGACCTCGATCTCATCCCTCAACATCATAGCGGCCCTCTACGGGTCCTGGGTGCCCCGGGGACGCGAGATCGGGGTTGATAGGACTGTGGTCATCAGCAAGGGCCACCTCTCCCCAGCCCTCTACGTCTGGCTCGGAGTCGAGGGATTGCTCGATTGGAGCGAGCTCGACTCGTTCGCAGACCCCACCTCTAGGCTCCAGTCCCACCCGGACGCCGGGAGGCTTAGGGGGCTCGTAGTGAATTCTAGCGGGTCCCTCGGCCAGGGCCTCTCCATAGCCAATGGCATAGCCCTGGCTTCACGGCTAGACGGGCTGCGCAGGGAGGTAGCCGTTATACTAGGCGATGGGGAGCTCGACGAGGGGCAGGTGTGGGAGGCCGTTGCGACAGCCTCCTCCCTAGGGCTCTCCAACGTCATAGCGGTGATCGACAGGAACATGGTCCAGCACAGCGGGCCCACGGAGGAGATAAAGCCCAAGGAGCCCCTGGCCCTCCGGTGGGAGGCCTTCGGCTGGCACGCCATCGAGGTCCCCAACGACGCGATCGCCATAGCGACGGCCCTAGAAGCGCTCTCAAGGATGAACTCTAGACCGAAAGCGTTGATCGTTAGGAGCATCGAGGGGGGCTGGTAGTTATTGTATCGCGCGGGAGCTTCAGGAGGGCCCTCGGGGAGGCACTCGTCGCCGCCGGAGAGGCTAGTAAAGACATAGTGGTGCTTGACGCCGACACGCCCAGCTCCACGGGCACTCTGGCGTTCGCCAGGAGGTTCCCCGACAGGTTCTTCAACGTAGGTATAAGCGAGCAGGACCTGGTCTCGACGGCGGCCGGCCTGGCTATAGCTGGGAAGACACCGGTCGCGGCCGCCTTCTCTATGTTCCTGATGAGGGCGTGGGAGCAGATCAGGAATACCATAGCCAGGGACGGGTTGAACGTTAAGCTGGTCGGCACTCACTCCGGCCTCTCGGACTACATGGACGGGACCTCCCACCAGTCCTTCGAGGATATAGCATTGACCCGTGTACTCCCGGGCTTCACAGTACTCGCGCCCTCGGACCCCGTGGCGACACGCGACCTCGTGGCCAGGGCCCTGCTAGAGCATAAGGGGCCCGTGTACATTAGGCTGGGGCGCGACAACGCCCCAGAGATCTACGAGGAAGGCGAGGAGTTCCCCATTGGCGGCGCCAAGGTGTTGGAGGACGCCGGGGACATAGCGATATTCTCGACCGGCGCCATGACGGGGGTAGCGGTCAAGGTGGCCGAGAGGCTCAGGGAGGAGGGCTATAGGGCTGGCGTGGTTGACGTGTACAGTATCAAGCCCGTGGACAGGGACACGATAGTCAGGCAAGCCGTGAGGGCCGGGCTAGCGGTCACCATAGAGGATCACAGCATACACGGCGGCCTCGGATCCCTGGTGGCCGAGGTAGTCTCGGAGACCAGGCCGGTGAGGGTTGTTAGGATTGGAATAGATGACTCCTTCGGGGCGAGTGCCAGGAGCTACGAGAGGCTCCTCGACTACATGGGGCTCACCCCAGAGAAGATATCGTCCATTATAGAGAGGGGTGTACTGGCTTGAAGCTCAAGCTCGTGACCAGGGACTACCGGGACAAGACGATCGTCAAGGTCAGAGGCGTGGAGATAGGGGGTAGTAAGCCCGTCTTGATAGCAGGTCCCTGCTCGGTCGAATCGAGGGAGCAGCTAGCCGAGACCGCCAGCGTCGCCAAGAGAGTCGGGGTGGACATGCTCAGAGGCGGCGCCTTCAAGCCCAGAACCTCGCCCTACAGCTTCCAGGGGCTCGGCGTGGAGGGGTTGAAGATACTGCGCGAGGTGGCAGACGAGCACGGGATCCCCTTTGTCACCGAGGTGCTGGACCCACGCCTCGTACCCCTCGTCTCGGAGTATGCTGACGCCCTCCAGATCGGGGCTAGGAACATGCAGAACTTCCCCCTGCTCCGGGAGGCAGGCAGGTCTGGGAAGCCAGTCTTCCTGAAGCGAGGGTTCGGGTCGAGGATCGACGAGCTGCTCGCGGCGGCCGAGTATATCATGGTTGAGGGGAACGACCAGGTCGTCCTCGTCGAGAGGGGTATTAGGACGTTCGAGACCTCTACCAGGTTCACCCTCGACATCGCAGCCGTGCCAGTACTACACGAGCTGACCCACCTGCCCGTCGTAGTCGATCCAAGCCACGCGGCGGGTAGGAGGGAGCTAGTGCCCCCGCTCGCCAAGGCCGCCCTAGCAGCCGGCGCCGACGGGTTAATGATAGAGGTGCATCCCGACCCCGGTAGGGCGTTGTCGGATGCAAGGCAGCAGCTCACCCTTGAAATGCTTGAACGCCTCGTGGGGGAGCTGAAGTGGATGAGGCTGCTATAGAGGTCCGCGAGGCCAGGAGGGTCAGGGTGCTCACCGGGCTCGGGATACTGGGGAGGCTGGGCGAGATCCTCGAAGGCTACAACCCCTACAAGGTACTCCTGGTCATGGACTCCAGGCTCCCAGCGGGGGCGGCCTCGCTGATCTCCTCCAGTCTAGGGGGGAGGTTTAGGCTCTCCATCTACAGGGTGGAGGGTGGGGAGCACGTTAAGAGCATCAGGTTCGTCGAGTCTCTCTGGAGGTTCATGGCCGGGGAGGGATTCACTAGAGGGTCCCTCGTGGTAGTGGCTGGGGGAGGGACCCTCCTGGACGCCGCCGGGTTCGCCGCCGCGACCTTCATGCGGGGAATCCCCACCGTGTATATACCGACTACCACCCTCGCCCAGGTGGATGCTTCTATAGGCGGCAAGACTGGTATCGACTTCGACGGGGGCAAGAATATAGTCGGGGTTTTCCACCATCCGGAGGTCACAGTCATAGACCCCGAGCTCCTAGTAGGCCTCCCCAGAGACATATACCTGGAGGGGTTCTCGGAGGTCGTCAAGCACGCCGTGATAGCCGGGGGTGGCTGGCTGGAGTGGCTTGAGAGGCACGTGGAAAGCATAGTGGCGAGGGACCCCCAGGTACTCTACGAGGCCGTCGCCTTCAGCGTGTCAACCAAACTCGACATAGTCTCCAGGGACTACGTCGAGAGGGGTGTCAGGGCCATGCTCAACTACGGCCACACGTATGGCCACGCTGTGGAGGCGTCCACCGGCTACATGGTCCCCCACGGCCACGCGGTATCACTGGGCCTCATGGCAGAGTCGATGCTGGCAATGGAGATCGCGGGCTTCCCCGAGGATGACGCAGATAGGATCCACCGGGTCCTGGAAGCCCTAAGCCTACCCACGAGGATGAAGCTGGACCCCGAGAGGCTTGTCAGGGCGATGAGGAGCGACAAGAAGTTCCTAGATGGGATACCGCGCATCCCACTGCCCAGGAGGCCGGGCGACTTCACGATAGAGGAGATACCGTGGAGGGTGGTGGAGGATTGGGTGAGGAGGGCGTCCTCCATAGGATAGCGGCCGTCGTAGCGGGGCCAAGCATAGACTCGATCGTCGAGGCCGCCTTGGAGACCCCCGCCGGGATAGTGGAGCTCAGGCTGGACACGGTAGAGGACGATCTCGAAGCCGTGATAGAGAGGGTGGGCCGCGCCATACTCCGCCTGAGAGGGACGGGTAAGAGGGTGATCGTGACGATAAGAGACTCGGTGGAGGGCGGGGGATTCGAGGGGCCCCCATGGGTGAAGGAGGGGATCCTCAGAGGCCTCGCAGTGTACAGGCCGGACTACATAGACGTGGAGCTACGCAACCCCCTGGCCGGGAGGATAACGGGGTCCCTCCTAGAGCAGGGGATCGGCGTCATCGCCTCGTTCCACGAGCTGGAAGGCCCCATGGGGCTTGGGGAGATCGAGAGGGTGCTCGGATCGGTGAGGCGCCTAGCCCGGTCGGAGAGGGTCCCTCGCGGAGGCTTGATAGCGAAGGTAGTCTACAGGTGTAGGGACCCCCTGGACGGCATCCCCTCCATGCTGGCCGTAGCCAGGGAGGGAGGCGGTCTGGTCTCGTTTGGGCTCGGTGGCGAGTGCGGCTATACGAGGCTCCTAGCCCCGCTCCTCGGGGCGCCATTCACATACGCCCACGCCTCGGGGAAGCCCCTGGCCCCAGGCCAGTATAGTGTCTCGGAGGTGTTGGAGCTGTGGAGGCGGCTGGGCGTGGCATGGGCTACTACCTCATAGGCCACCCGGTGGGCCACAGCCTCAGCCCAGCCATCTACAACGGGTACTTCAGGCTAGCCAGGATCCCGGGCTCCTACGATGTGATGGATGTGCCCCACAGGGGGCTCTTGCCCAGGGCCGTGGAGTTGCTGAGGAAGACGAGCGGCGGGTTCAACGTCACCATACCATACAAGACCGATATAATCGGCCTCCTAGACCGGGTCGAGGGGGAGGCCCTGGAGATAGGGGCCGCCAACACTGTCGTGGTAGAAGGGGCCAGGCTCAGGGGATATAATACGGATTTGACCGGCTTCATGAAGGCCCTCCTGGCCGGTGGAGGCTCTAAGGACTACTCTCGGGCCTTCCTGATTGGTGCTGGCGGGGCCGCCAGGGCAGTCGCCTACGGGCTCACCGGCATGGTGGACCACCTGGTGATCGTCAGCCGAAGTGGACGGTCGGCTAGGAGGCTAGCCTACAAGGCGAGAGAGTGGGGAGTCCCCGATGCAACGGGCGGCAGGCTAGACGACCTAGTCAGATACGCCGAGGGCTCCGACCTGGTGGTCAACGCGTCCCCCGTCGGGTTGAGGGACCCCGAGGCATCCCCCCTCCCCCCACGCTACGTCCCAAGCGGCGCGACTGTCATGGACCTAGTCTACAACCCCCTCCGGACGAGGCTCCTCAGGATAGCCGAGGAGAAGGGCTGTAGGGTTATCGACGGGCTCTGGATGCTGGTCTACCAGGCCAGCGAGAACCTCAGACTATGGCTCGGGGAAAGCGTTGATCCACGGCTCCTCAGGAGCCTGGCACTGGAGGCGATGGGTTGATGGAAGCTGGCGTGGGCAGGGCCCATGGAGCTGTGAGCGTGCTGAACGCCATAGCCACCGGTATAGGGGGCGCCGTCGGGATCGACGTGCCCGTTGAGGCCAGGGTTAGGCTCTCCGGGGATGCGGGGAGGGTCGTGATAGAGTCCAGGACTCCCTGGGGCCGGGTGACACCGCCCAGGGAGCTATCAACCGCGCTCCTGGAGCTCGCCAGGGAGATGGGCCACTCTGGGGGCCTGGAGGTGGAAGTCTACTCCAGGGTCCCTCCGGCCTCCGGCTTGAAGAGCAGTAGCGCCCTCGTCAACTCAATCACACTGGGGCTAGCCGACGCCCTGGGCGTGGAGATGAGCCTGGAGGAGGCAGCCCGCCTCGGAGTCACGGTTTCTAGGCGGGCTGGCCTCACGCTTACTGACGCCTACGACGACTCCCTGGCCACCCTCCTCCCAGGTGTATTCATTACAGACAACTGGGGTCTTCGAATCCTCAGGCGCTTCACATTCGACGAGACCCTCTACGCAGTGGCGGCCGTGCCTCCCACAGGGAGGCCGATCCAGGCAGTGGAGCCTGGGGTCTTCGAGTCACTGGGGAGGCACTACTCCAGGGCAGTGGATCTGGCTTTGGAGGGGAGGTGGATGGAGGCAATGGCTGTTAACGCGGTGCTCACGCTCGTGGCCACGGGCCTTGACGAGTGGAGTATAGGGCTCGTAGCTAGGGCCCTGGAGCACGAGGCAACCCTCCTGGCGGGGGTTTCGGGTAAGGGACCCTCCGTCTACGCCCTAACCACCGATCCCCGGGGCGTGGCCGATGCCTGGGGGGAGGCCGGTGTCGAGGTCATAGTGGCTAGGCTCCTGGGTGGTGGCAGGTGATACTCAGGGTATATCCCGTGGAGGGCGAAGTCAGGGGGACCCTCAGGGCACCCCCCTCCAAGAGCTATACCCATAGAGCGGTCTTCGCATCCCTCCTGGCCTGCGGTGTCTCCAGGATAGAGGATCCCCTGGTGGCTGGGGATACCCTGGCGTCCCTGGAGGCGGCTAGGCGTTTCGGAGCGGTCATAGAGGAGGGCGGTGGGTGGCTTAGGGTTGAGGGCGTGTGTGGCAGGGTAAAGCCTCCCATGTGGATTGACTGCCGGGGCTCCGGGACGACTCTCCGGATCGCGACCGCCATCGCAAGCCTCCTGGACGAGCCCGTGCTCCTCTACGGGGACTCCACGCTTAGGAGGAGGCCCATGGCCCCCCTGCTGGAGGCGCTATCCTCCCTCGGCGCCGGCACCCTGTCTAGAGATGGCTACCCGCCCGTGGCCGTGAAGGGCCCGATCTCCCCGGGTACTGTTAGGATTGACGCCTCCAGGAGTTCCCAGTTCGTCACTGGCCTCCTAACAATCGCCCCGCTGGCGGGGCTGAGGGTGGAGACCATGGGCCCCGTGGCCTCCAAGCCCTACGTAGACCTGACCCTGCGGGTCCTGGAGTGGTTTGGCGCCAGGTTCCATAGAGAGGGGTATAGGGTCTACGAGCCCCTATCCCACGGGTATAGGCCTGCCCATGTGAGGATCCCTGGAGACTACTCGTCGGCCTCGTTCATACTAGGCCTCGCCGCCGTGGCCGGGAGGGTTACTGTGGAGGGTTTGATTGAAGATGATGTCCAGGCTGATAGGAGGATCCTAGAGGTGCTCGGCGAGATGGGGGCTAGGGTTAGGGGGTACAGTGATAGGGTGGTCGTCGAGTCGACTGGCAGGCTTGAGGGGGTCGAGGTCAGCCTAAGGGACTCCCCCGACCTAGCCCCGGCCCTCGCCGCCGTGGCCGCCTACGCCGAGGGGAGGACTGTGCTCAGGGACGTGGGCCACCTGGCCTTCAAGGAATCCAACAGGATAGAGTCGATAACCTCGGCGCTCTCCTCCATAGGTGTGAGGGCCTACGCCTCCAACGGGTCGATCATAGTCGAGGGCGGGGGCGTCCGTGGGGGTAGGAGTAGCTCCTTCAACGACCATAGGATCGCCATGATGCTGGCCGTCGCGGCGGTTAAGGCCGATGGACCTGTCGAGATTGTTGGAGCCGAGCGCATAGGGGACTCCTACCCGGGCTTCCTAGAGCACCTAGCCCTGCTAGGGGTGGATACGGAGGTGATCGAGGGTTGATCGGCCGGCTGTTCCGGGTTTCTATATTCGGGGAGAGCCATGGGAAGGGTGTCGGGGCCCTCATAGAGGGGTGTCCCCCGGGGATCCCCGTGGACGAGTCGTACATAGCGGGGGAGCTTGCTAAAAGGAGGCCTGGATGGGGGCTCACCTCCCCCAGGAGGGAGGCCGACTGGCCCGAGATACTCTCCGGGGTGTTCAGGGGCAGGACTACGGGCGGCCCCATACTGGTGTTTATAAGGAATAGGGATGCGGATTCGAGCTTCTACGAGGAGATAAGGGATACTCCGAGGCCCGGGCACGCCGACTATACTGCCCGCGTCAAGTATTGGGGGTTCAACGACTACCGCGGTGGTGGGCACAACTCCGGCCGCCTGACTGCGGGCGTGGTGGCGGCTGGAGCGATCGCCAGGAGGCTGCTCGAAACCGTGGGGGTTAGAGTCTACGCCTACATAACCAGGATCGGGGACGTGGAGGCCCGCATCGACCCGGTTGACAGCGAATCCTTCAGGGAGAGGGTCTACTCAAGCCCAGTAAGGTGCCCCGACCCCGAGGCCTCCGAGAAGATGGCTAAGGCTGTGAGGAGGGTTATGGCGGAGGGAGACAGCCTGGGCGGGATAGTCGAGGCCGTAGCCTATAACCTGCCCGTGGGGCTTGGCGAGCCCCCGATGGACGGTCTCGACAGCGACATCGCCAAGGCCCTAGTCTCAATACCCGGAGTGAAGGGCGTCGAGTTCGGCGCCGGCTTCAGGCTGGCCGGGATGAGGGGGAGCGAGGCGAACGACCACTGGATCATGAGGGATGGCCGCGTCGCCACGGCCTCCAACAACATGGGCGGTGTCAACGGCGGCATAAGCAATGGGATGCCCCTCGTGGTGAGGGTGGTATTCAAGCCCACGTCAACTATCCGGAAGTCTCAGAGGAGCGTGAACCTAGCCACGGGGGAGGAGGCCGTGATTAGGGGGAGGGGGAGGCATGACCCCTGCATAGCGATCAGGGCCGTCCCGGTCGTTGAAGCCTATATGGCCATAGTCCTCGCAGACCATCTACTGAGGTGGATGGCGTGGCAACCCCTGAAATCGAGGATCTTAGAAGGCTCCTAGACAGGGTCGACGAGGAGATACTGAGGCTCCTAGACAAGAGGATGGACCTATGCCGCAGGATGGGCCGTGTGAAGAGGGCTTCGGGCACGCTATTCGTGACTGATAGGGAGAGGGAGAGGCGTGTAATCGAGAGGGCAGGCCCCTATGGGAGCATCTACAGGGCCATAGTCAAGCTATGTAAGCAGGCCCAGGCCGGGCCCCCGGAGAGCGAGTCGTGGTTCGACGTATACGCCTTCTACGAGCGACTGGCCAGGGCGAAGCCATCCATACGCCTCGACGCCGGGGACCCGGATATACCGCCTCCCGAGCCCGTCCTGGAGGCGTTGTCGAGGGGCCTCAGGGAGCCGGGCGGGCTCTCCTACGCCCCCTCCTCTGGTCTCTTAGAGCTTAGGGAGAGGATAGCCGAGTACCATGGGGTTGATGTAAGGGAGGTTGTGGTAACTCCCGGGTCGAAGGCTGGGCTGGCGGGGTCCCTCAGGGGCGTTGATAGCGTGGGCGTTATACTGCCTGGCTGGAGGGGCTACCTGAATATTGCTAGGCTCTACGATGCCTACGTTGAGACGCTCCACACGGACCCCGGCGGGGGGTGGAAGCCTTCTCCTAGCCAGCTTCAGGGGCTTGCGTCGAGCGTGGAGGCGGTCGTGGTTAACTATCCCAATAACCCGACGGGGGCTGTCTTGTCGGGGAAGGAGGCCCGGGGGCTTGTTGAGATCGCTAGGGACTCTGGGGCCCTCCTGGTGTCGGATGAGGCCTATAGGGACCTGGTCTACACGGGGGAGAGGGTTTCCCTGGCAGAGCTGGAGCCTGAGGGTGTTGTATCGGTCTATAGCTTCTCTAAGACCTTCTCCCTGCCGGGGCTGAGGCTGGGCTATGTAGTTGGGGACCCGGCTGTGGTGGGTCGGGTTAGGGAGTTCGTAGCGTCTACCTACACATCCGTCCCGGTTTATGCCCAGAGGGCCGCCTTGGTCGCCTTGGACCTGTTGGACCGTGTCGCGGAGGAGAGAGTCAGGGTCTATCGGGGGAGGCTTGAGGCAGCCCTGAGGGGTATAGACAGGGATGTATTCGAGGTCGTGGAGCCCCAGGGGGCCTTCTACCTCTTCCCCAGGATGAAGTGCGTAGAAGACAGCGTGGATTACACCTTCAAGGCGTTGGAGAGGGGCGTGGGCATATTCCCTGGAGCAGCCTTCGGGGGCGAGAGGTATAACAGGTATATCAGGGTATCGCTGACCAGGCCGGTAGACGAGATCCTACAGGGGCTAGAGATACTGGGGGAGCTGGCGAGGTGCCGGGGCTAGGGGTCATCGGGGCAGGCAGGCTTGGGCTTACGATAGCCCGCTTCGCCAAGGCCTCGGGTATAGAGGTCATAGTCTATGACAGGAGTAGCGACGCCCTTGCACACGCTGAGAGAGGGGGCCTGTCGACGGCTGAGAGCCTGGAGGAGCTGGCTAGGGATAGCGATTATGTGATGATAGCGGTCCCCCACGATGGGATAGCCGGTGTTATCGAGTCGCTCGCCCGGCTGGGGCCGGTGCTTGACGGGCGCCTGGTCTTCGATATAAACACGTTCAAGCTCGACACTATAGGGTACTACAGCCTCCTCGGCCCCGGCGTGGGGGTTGCGAGCGCCCACCCCATGTTCGGGTCCGGTGCGAGGGACCCGGCTAGGCACGCGGTCCTGATAGTCCCTGTGCCGGGCAGAGAGGGCTACCGGGAGCTCCAGGGCCTGTTCGACTCTATGGGTTTCAAGACCTTCCTAGTCGACGCCGAAATGCATGACGAGTTGATGGGAGTCATAGTCGGGCTCCCATACCTCATCGCCACACTGGCCTCACACGCTTTATCGGAGCTAGACAGAGAGGGGCTACTGGAGTACGCTATGGAGTACTCGGGGACGACCTTCAAGCTGTTAACGGTACTGGCCGGGTCTGTGGCCAGGGATAGCGGTGAGTTCATAGAGTACGTGCTCTCCAACAGAAACACGCGTAAGACGATCGAGAGGGTCTACAGGTTCATGGAGAGACTCCTGGGAGACACGCGGGTGGGCGTGGAGAAGCTCAAGGGGCTGCGAGGCCCTCTAGGAGCTGGGTGGGTTGAGGATGCATATAGGCGGCTCTACTGCCTAGTAGAAGAGTGCCTGTAGCACGCTGTGGGGGTGCATGCCATGGGTGGCAAGGAGAAGATGGGGCTGGTGGAGGCCACGGCTATGGCCGTCGGCATAATAATCGGGTCCAGTATATTCTCGCTGATAGGGGTAGGGGCTAGGATCGCTGGAAGGGACCTGCCACTGGCCTTCGCGTTATCCTCCCTGGCAGCGGCTTTCGTCGCCTACAACTATGCGAAGCTGGGGAGCACCTATGTCTCGAACGCCGGCCCCATAGAGTTTATACTGAGGGGCCTCGGCGACAACCTATATACGGGCGTTGCATCCTTCATGCTGTGGTTCATATACGTCTCATCGGTATCCCTCTTCGCGAAGACCTTCGCAGCCTACTTCCTAGCCCTGACGGGATACCCGTTATCCCCTGCCAACATGGCCGTCGTCGAGTCAATCGTCATAGCGTTCTTCGTAGCCCTAAACTTCAAAGGGTCGAAGACCGTGGGCATGGCTGAGACGGCTATCGTCGCTGTGAAGATCGGCATACTACTGTTGTTCGTGGTAGCCGGGCTGTTCACGATCAATCCAGGCTACCTGGCACCAGACCTGTCGGTGAACGGGTTGAAGGGCGCACTATACGCGGCCACACTATTCTTCCTGAGCTACACGGGGTTCGGACTCGTAACCAACGCGTCCGAGGACATAAGGGATCCCAGGAGGAACGTCCCGAGGGCCATCTACCTGAGCCTGGTAATAGTAACCCTAATCTACATAGGCGTCTCTATCGTGGCGGTGGGCAACATGCCTATAGACGAGCTGGTTAGTGCAGAGGAATACGCGCTGGCCAAGGCGGCAGAGCCATTCCTAGGCAACCTGGGGTTCACCCTCGTATCCATAGGAGCCCTGGTATCGGTTAGCAGCGCAATCAATGCCAGCATATACGGGGGCGCCAACGTGGCATACTCCCTGGCCAAGAAGGGCGAGCTACCGCCGATCTTCGAGAGGAAGACCTGGTTCAACGAGCCCGAGGGCCTCTACATAACAGCCCTGCTAGGCCTGGCCATGGCCGTTGCATTGAACCTGGAGGGGGTAGCGGCCGTCACGAGCTCCTCGTTCATAATAATATACATGGGGGTCATACTGGCCCACTACAAGCTAGCCGACGAGACCAGGGGCTCAAGGCCAATCATACTCCTGAGCTTCATCATAGTGGCCTCTATACTGGCCATACTCCTCTACAGCCAGTACAGGAACAACCCCTCAAGCTTCTACGCTATAATCCTAAGCTACGCGGTAGCCGCTATAGGCGAGTACCTCTACAGGGGGAGGACGCGGAGATCCTTCAAGAGGAGACTCCAGTACTGGGAGTCCCAAGGCAGCGGGGAATCACGATATTAAACCCGGGTCCTAGGATATACCCGTGTATGGCGGCGATGAGGACCCAGCTATCGGCTACCCCCAGGGGAGGGACCCTCCCCCCGGGGGCATGGGCTTATTGGCCTTTACCGAGCCCCCTTTCTATTTCCGGGAGGCTTTCATGAAGCGGCCTACCATGTAGAAGGCTCTGCCGGCTCCGTGGAGTAGTATGTTCGTCTTCTTGAAGTCCCATCCCCACCGGGTGTATAGTCCTGGCTTCACCAGGGCCTTGAGGATCTTGAACACGTATAGTGTCACCTCGCCGACTCCGAGCTTGCCCTCGACAGAGGACTCCAGCACTGCTATGGCATCGCTCCACCTGGGAGGCTTCACGGTATCGCTTGGTTCGAGTGATAGCTTGAAGAGGCTTGGCTTATCGACCTCGCGCCCGCTCACGCTCCCCAGCCCGTAGACGGTGTCTATGAGGCTGGCTGGCGGCACGTTGATAGTCGCCTCGGGGTGGTGCTCTAGGCATTCGTGGGTGTAGGATTCCCTATCCACGGCTATGGCTACGGTAGGGGGTTCCTCTGAGACGGGCGTGTTCCATGAGGCTGGCATGGCGTTGATCCTCCCGTTGGGGCAGACTGTGATTAATACTATCGTTGGCCTCGGGTGGAGCGTGTAGTAGAACCTGTAGCCCTCTGGGAGTTCTGTGAAGGCCATGGGCGTAGCCCCCTCCAGGCTATTAGTGGTGGCTTCGGGGGTTTAGAGGGGTCTAGGCGGGCCCGTGAGGGACCCTCTTGTGTCACGTCTCTTCTGGTAGCGGTGCCCCGGCTATCAGGGCGGCCGCTATCGTGGCTATCAGGGCCGACATTATCACTGCCCCTGCTAGGTCTTGGGAGAGTACTCCGGTGGCTTCCCCGGTGAATGCTATCACTGTTGATACCGTTAGGCGTGCGCCGAATACGCTTGACAGGCGGAGTTTCAGGCGCCTCGGGCTCAGCTTGTTCAGCGTGATGTGGGTGGCGAGGATCTTGACTGGGAACGTTGTCGCTAGCAGGAGACCGGCCAGTTTCGCGTAGAGGATTGGGTCTTCGGGGGTCGCGTGTAGCCCGGCGTTGATGAAGAATACCGGGGCTAGTAGGCCGAATGTGAGGGCGACTAGCTTGTCCTCAAGGTACCTGCTCTTCTGCACGGTCTTCTTGTTGGCTATCCCCAGTAGGAAGGCGAAGAGTATCGCGTGTACCCCGACGTACTCGCTTATGAGGGCCGCCGCTATCAGGAACGATAGTATGAGCCTCAGCTCCACCTCGTGCTCCCCGCCGCTGGCCCACTCAAGGAATCTTGAGAGAGCCCACACCGCCACCACCAGCCCGATGAAGTACAGGATGACTGGCAGTGTGATCCCCGCCTGTACTAGGACGAAGGCCAGTATGCTAGTCACATCGGCTATCATGGCGGTGGCCAGTATCAGCTGGCCCAGGGGCCTCCTAGTCAACGCCCTCTTCCTTATGATAGCGTAGACTACCGCGACGCTCGTGGTCGCGGTGCCTATAGCGGCTAGCCATGACTCTGCGACGCCGTAGCCCAGGTAGTAGAGTGCTGCGAAGGCGGTGAGGGCTGGGGCTAGGAAGCTTATGAAACCGGATAGCAGGCTCGGCCCGATCATCCTCCTCAGGAGTCCGGGATCGATTTCGAGCCCGGCCATGTACATTATGAACACGCTCCCAATCAACCCCAACAGCTCGACCGACTCCGCTGTGGGCAGTCCCGAGAGCCCGGCCAGCACGCCTAGTATGATCTCGATCACGGCGGGCGTTATGCCCAGGGACTCGGCTATGAGGGCTCCCGAGGCTAGGAGCAGGCTTACAACGCTGAGCGTGTAGAGTTCGAGGCTGTACTCGAACCGCGACCTCAGAAGCATCGACCCGGCTAGCGCTACCACTGCTATCGTCGATCCCGCTACGAAGCGCTTGGCCCCCCTCCACCGCCTATACAGCAACTACGAGAGACACCTTGTGGATAACCCAAGGATGGAGTGATATAAGTATGAGATAATTACCCGGGCCTAATACACCTGAAGGGCGGGAGGAGGAAGAGGGCCTCCACGACCTAGGAGGATCCACTCTCTACAGGCTCGGTTTACAGGGTGATCCCAGGTGCCATCTATATCGAGGACCTCCATCTTCACGGCAATACTCTTCATATCCTCGGGGCTTGGCCTGATATACGGCGAGTTCGCCGCGGGTGTGCTCATCGGGCTGGGGGCTGGCCTGGTGGCTGTGGGGTTTATTGGCCTCGCCAGGGGCAGGTCTAGAATGTCCAACTCCGCGGCTATAGTGATCGGCCTGTTCTTCCTCCTCGACGGCCTGTGGAAGCTGGGCCTCGTGCCCTTCGCATTGAGCCTGAGATCCGCGGCCGGCGCCCTCCTGGTAGTAATAGGGGTCTTGTTGCTGATAGACGCGTTCAAGTAACACCCACTGCGGCCCTAGACTGTACTGGTTGCCTCGACTGTTATCGGGCGGCGACCCCCAGAGGGGACCCTCTCCCCGTCGCTGGGCGGTGAGAGCAAAGAATAAATTAATACTAAATTAAGCCTATATGAGGAGCGGGGGTTAACGGCTAGCCCCCTAGGAGGATGCGACTTAGATGTTCCCGGACTTGGATTGGGCGCACAGGCTCTGTGACGCGGCGTCTAGGGACGAGTACTTGCGCGAGATAGGCAAAGGGTTCACCGAGGTGATCGGCGTCATCGTTGTGATGAGCGACGGGTCTAGGAGTGCCCTGTTGTTCAACGTGGTCGATGGGAGGTGTAGTGGTGTTAGGGAGGCGGGCGTGGATGAGGCCTTGAGGGAGGCGGACATCGCGCTTGAGGCCTCCCTGGATACCTGGCTCTCTATGCTCAGGTGGCGACTCACCCCTACTAGAGCGTTGTTCACGGGGAAGCTGAGGGTGGTTAAGGGCAGTAGACTCTTGATATTCTCCAGGCCCATCGCCCATTACCAGCTACTCTACCTGGCTTCAAGGATAGAGTAGCCCTGGCTATACCTAAGGGGGGCTAGTGGGCCAGGGCGTGTAACGCGTAGTCTAGTATTATCCCTAGTGATATGAGGATTCCCACGGCCAGGTTCTGGTTGAAGGCCCTCGGGATGTAGTTTTCGTCCCGGAGGCACTTGACGTCTCCGTATAACATTATGGCGATCGCCGCCAGGGTCATCGTGAGAGTGAACCACCCGGTCGTGCCCCAGTACATGGCTACCCCTGCTAGGAGTAGCGCCGAGGCGGCTAGGTGGGTTGCGAGGCCTATGAGCATGGCCCTCTGCTTGCCGTGCTTGGCCGGTACACTGCCTATCCCGTGGCTCTTGTCGAAGTCGTAGTCCAGCACGCTGTAGTATATATCGAAGCCCGCGACCCATAGGGTGACCGCTACAAGGTATATCCATGGGACGCTCCTCAGCACCATCCAGTTGTCCGCGCCCGGCTGGCTCCCTGCCACGGCGACTGCCCCGCCGAATACGGTGAAGCCCAGAACCAGCCCCAGGTGGTAGTGGGGGTAGCTGTGTATCCTCTTGGCGTAGGGGTACGTGTGGGCTAGTAGCCATAGTATGGGGCTGTAGAGTAGCGCGTACTTGTTGAGTAGCGCGGCGCTTAGATAGTAGAGGAGGGAGCCAGCTACTACTACCAGGTAGGCTTCCCTTATGCTCAACGCCCCCGTTACTAGGGGCCTCTTGGAGCTACGGGGGTTTAGCCGGTCTATTGGCAGGTCTGCTATGTTGTTGTAGGCCATTGCAGAGCTCCTTAGGCCTAGCACCGCTGTGAATATGAGGAGCGCCTCCCTCCAGGACAGTGGGTAGCCCGATAGTATTGCCCCTGCATATGCGAAGGGCAGGCTGAAGAGTGTGTGCTCTATCCTTATGAGCCTCATGACTATGCCTAGCTTGCTCCCTCCCTTTACGCTCCCCGGGTCCCAGCTCCCAGCCTCTACCGGCTCCTCCAATGGAGGGACCCTCGCTGGCTCTCTAGGCCCGTGTCCCTGGTAGGTACTTGTCGACTAGCTCTTCTATCCTACTCGATACTGCGGGGTCTTCCTCTACCTGCCTCGGCCATTCTCGGCCGTTGTTCTCCTCGGGGAGTTTTCTTGTTGCATCGATGCCGAGCTTGCTTCCTAGTCCTGGCGCGGTCATTGCCGGGTCTAGGGCGTCTGTGTGTGCGTGTTGTAGGATTACCACGTCTCTCTCGGGGTTTACGTGGCTTGACACGGCCCATATGACCTGGTTCATGTCATGAACGTCTATATCCTCGTCGACAACTACTATTATCTTGGTCAGGCTGGTCTGCCCCAGCCCCCAGAGGGCGCTCATAACCTTCTTCGCATGGCCCGGATACCTCTTCCTAATAGACACAACCAGCAGCCCCTGGAAGACGCCGTAGACGGGGAAATCCATGTCGACGACCTCGGGCAACAGCATCTTTATAATGGGTAGGAAGACCCTCTCAACCGCCTTCCCGATAACCGCGTCCTCCAGGGGAGGCATGCCGACAACGCTACCATAGTATATGGGGTCGTCCCTATAATACATCCTCTCGACGTGGAACACGGGGTACTTTTCGACGGGCTTGTCATAGTAGCCCCAGTGGTCCCCGAAGGGACCCTCCTCCGCCAGCTCGCCCCTCCTAACATAGCCCTCTATGACGACCTCCGCGTTGGCAGGGACCATCAGGCCGCTGGGCAGCTCGTAGAGTTCGAGGCCCCTCCCACGCACTATGCCAGCGAAGAAGTACTTGTCCATCGGGTGCGGGACGGGGGCCACGCCGGTGAAGAGGGTTCCCGGATCGCTCCCCAAGACTATCGCAACCGGCAGCTTATCGCTTGAGTCGAAGTAGGCCTTTGCACCCCTCTTATGGATCTGCCAGTGTATGACGGCCCTAGAGCCGTCGACGATCATAACCCTGTACACGCCAATGTTATACACCCCGTCGACCGGATCCCTAGTGACCACCAGGGGGAACGTGAGGTAGCGGCCCCCGTCCAAGGGCCAGGTCTTGAAGGCCGGGAGCATCTCCAGCGGCCCGGCGCTGGCCTCGACAACGTTACCCGTGAATCTCGCCCTACTCGTTTTCCTAGGTAGCATCTTAGCCAGGCTACCCGCGTCTAGGAGGCCCCTTAGCTTATCCATTAACCCCATCGGAGGCCCCCTACCCATGAGGCCAGTCAGCCTCTCACCGACTTCCTCCAGCCTCTCAACGCCGAGGGCCTCCTTGAACAGCTCTAGGCTTGGGAACAGGTTTCCGGCGATCCTCCAGCCAGGATAGCCCTTGACAGCCTCGAACAAGACCGCCGGGCCACGGCGGTACATTACCCTGCGCAGGAAAGCCGGTATCTCAAGTACCGGGCTCAACTCCTCCCCTACACGGATCAGGGCCTCCCTCTCTTCGAGCCACTCGATGTATGACCTCAAATCTCTCAGCGGATCAGCCAAGTAGAGTCCCTCCACAGCCATGCCCACTAGACGGGCGTCAACAGCGTAATATGCCTGACACATGGAGGCGGCTCCGCTTAACCGTGCCCGGGAGGGAGTATGGCCCGGGAAGAGGGACCCTCCTTGGATCCCCCAGCTAATAGGCCTCGCCAGGGATACACGCTTGTATGGGGCTGGGGGTTTTGGGTAGGTGTAGGCTCTGCGGCCGAGAGAGCCAGCTGGTTTCGGGACGGCTCGGTGTATGTGCTGGGTGCCTCCGGGAGAGGCCGCAGGAGGCCCTTGAGGTGGCTTGGCGTGCTAGGAGGTCTTGGAGGCGTGCTCTAGGGCTCCCCGTCGAGCCTCCTAGCGGGCCTGGAGGGGTCCCTTGTAGGATCTGTGTCAACGAGTGTAGGATCCGGGAGGGTGGCCTCGGCTACTGTGGCGTGTGGAGGAATCGTGGGGGTAGGCTTGAACCGGTGGAGGGTCATGGCGTGCTAGTGGGCTTCACATACCTTGACCCGCTCCCGACTAACTGTGTGTCGACGCCCGTATGCCCGGCCGCGACTTCGAGGGGCTATCCTAGGTACACGGATGTGCCTGGGCCTGAGAGGGGCTTCTATAATCTAGCGGTGTTCATGGGCGGTTGCCCCCTGGACTGTGCCTTCTGCCAGAACCCGGAGCACAAGACTATGCTCGTGGCCAGGCCAGGGTTTGGGAGGAGGCTCTTGACCGTGGAGGAGTTGGTGGAGAGGGCACTGGATCCCAGGGTCAGGTGTATATGCTATTTCGGCGGCGATCCTACTCCCCAGGCCCCACAGCTGGTGGCCGCTTCCAGGCGTATCTTGGAGGAGGCTCGGAGGAGGGGTCAGGTCTTTAAGAGGATCTGCTGGGAGACCGATGGCTTAGCCAATCCCGGTATTATGAGGGCTATGGCCAGGGTCAGCCTTGAGAGCGGTGGCATAGTTAAGGTGGACTGGAAGGCGTGGACGCCCAGTATATACGAGGCTCTCACGGGTGCCCGTGGCGAGAAGGCGGTGAAGAGGCTCATGGAGAATACCAGGATAGTCGCCGAGCTCGCCGGGGAGAGGCCCGAGCCGCCGCTCCTGGTCGTGAGCACGCTGCTCGTGCCGGGCTATGTGGGGCCCGGTGAAGTCTATAGGATCGCCAGCTACCTGGCCACCCTGGACCCTATGCCCCCGTTGGTGCTTTTGGCCTTCCACCCGGACCATTTGATGCCGGACCTGCCCCCGACTAGCAGGGATCACGTTGAGAGGGCTGTGGAGGCCGCTAGGAGGGCTGGCTTGAGGGAGGTCTACGTTGGTAATGAGTGGCTTGTCGGCAACGCGTATAGCGTGGAGGGGTGGTGGGATCCCGGCTAGCCCCGTCTGGGGATACGTGTATTTCTGTCATTAATTTCTATATATCCGGTGCTACAACTGTTTATGCGGTGTGTTTTCTGTGGGGAGCAAGCTCCTGTCCCTTAGGGAGGCCGTGGAGCTCGTCGAGGACGGCGACTCGATAACGATCAGCGGCATAACCTTCTCCCGCAACCCTATGGCCTTCGTGGCCGCCTTGATAGAGGCGGGGAGGAGGGACCTCTACTTCATAGACAGGGAGCCTGGCCTGGCGCTCGACATACTGGTGGCGGCGGGCACCCTCAGGGGTATAAGGGCGGCGATGGCCACGCTGGAGTCCTACGGCTTGGCCCCTAACGTTAGGAGGGCCGTCGAGAAGGGCTCCGTCGAGTTCCTGGAGGATACCTGTGGCGCGGTGATAGCGGGGCTACGAGCCGGCTCCTATGGGCTGCCATTCATGCCGGTAGCCGGGGTCCTGGGGTCCCAACTTGTGGAGTTGCATGAGAGGGCTGGGACGTGGAGGGTCGTGAGGGACCCCTTCAACGGGGGCGAGATAGTGGCTGTGAAGGCTATAACGCCCGACGTGGCGGTTATCCACGCCCACTACTGCGACGAGTATGGTAACTGTGTCATTGAGGGTCCCCGGTATGAGGACGAGCTCAAGATACGTGCCTCGCGCAGGGTGATAATGACGGCCGAGGAGATAGTTGACAGTGATAGGCTGCGGGGCCTCCCCTTCACCCTGTCCTCCATGAGCCTCCACGTAGATGCCGTGGTGCACGTGCCCCGCGGCGCGTGGCCGACTGCGATGTATGGCCTCTACCGGGCGGATTGGAACGCCATAGAGGAGTATGCTATGTTTGCCCGCGAGGAGAGGGCGATGGAGTGGGTTGAGGCCCGCCTCAAGCCTAGGCTACCGGGCTGGGGGTGGTGACAGGTGGCTGGTGTGAGGCCAACGGACGTCATGGTCAAGTGTATGGCCGAGCTCCTCCGGGATGGAGAGAGCGTCTATCACGGCTTGACTAGCCAGTTGCCACTGCTCTCCATGGCCTACGCTTGGAGGAGGCTTGGTAGGAGGTTCCTGTGGCTTAGCGTGAGCGAGTCCAACATGCCCGTGCCCGAGGCTGTCAGGGTGTTGCCCAGCAGTGGGGGTCCCTATACTGAGCCCTACAGCGTTGGGATAGTGACTACCATGGACGTCTTCGACCTTGCAGCCCAGGGGAGAGTTGACGTCATGTTCTTCGGAGCGGCCCAGGTTGATGCGTGGGGCAACACGAACCTTACAGTGATTGGATCCTACGAGAAACCCCGCGTCAAGCTACCGGGAGGAGCAGCTACGGCCTACCTGTTCCCCCTGGTTAAGAGGATCATACTATGGGCCCGGCATGACAGGAGAACGCTGGTCGACAGGGTTGACTTCATGACGGGCCCCGGGAGGATTAGGCTTGAGAGGAACCTGGAGACGTTCTTGTGCACTAATAAGGCGCTTATAGAGTTCACCGGGGAGGGCCCTGTGCTGAGAGCCCTCTTCCCAGGTGTTAGCGTCGAGGAGGCCCGGGCTGAGAGCGGGTTCAAGCTGTTGGTCGAGGGCGAGCCTAGGGTTGTCGAGCCGCCGGATGAGCTGGGGATGACTGTTATCCGGGAGCATGACCCCGAGGGCCTCAGGTATCTCCAGCGCTACGGGTAGGGTATGGGTTCGTAGGGTTGCGATCGTGGGCTGGCTGTCACGGGGGTCCCTCAAGGCTAGTGGCTGTTCTCTTCGACCGGCTGGGACCGCCGCGGGAGGGTGGAGAAACAGGGTGTGGAAAAATAAGGGGTAAGTGTAAGTTTGTAATGGAGGGCTAGTAGTAGTACCAGATGGTCTCGTACTCCTTCGGGTCCTCCCCCGCCTCTTCGAGCCTCTTCAGGTAGTCGTATATCGGCACGTCGATGTATGGCCATGGAGTGATTGGGGCTATGCCCTTCTCCCACGGGTGCCATAGGTAGACTCTGTTGCCGTACTTGGGTGTTACTGCGATCAGCTCGCGGTCCTGCCAGGCCCTTATGTGGTTCTTGCCGAGCGCTGGAACGTTGAAGACCGGCTCGTCGGTCCTGAAGATTCCGGGCAGTAGCCTGGCCTCCTCCTTCCTCTCCTGCATTATCCTGGCTATCGGTACTAGGAAGTCCTTCTGCTCGAACTTGCCCTTGGGGTAGAAGTTGTAGTACGGGTCGATGCCCACCTTCTTGAGGGCTATCCTCAGCGCGACGTACTGGAACCTCCTGCTGGTCCAGAACCTGAATACCTGCTGGTTGTACACGTATACTCCGTTCTTCCTGAGCTTCTTCACGGCCTCCGCTACCTCTGGTGTTACCTCTTCTGCGCCCTCGAAGTGTGTTACGAATGCTAGGTTCCTCTTGCCGGGCTCGATGTAGCTTCCAAGTAGCTCTGCGGTCTCGTCGGTTATCCTCATCGGGACTGTTACGAGGATCCTGCTGCCTATCCTTATGTTCTTGATGTGGTCTACCTCGGATAGCTTGTCTAGTATCCTCTCTAGCCTCTTGTCGCCCAGTATCATTGGCTCGCCGCCGGTTAGGAGCACGTCGATGATCGTCTCGTGCTGTGCCATCCACTCTATGGCCCTCTCTATCCTCCTCATGTTCAGTATGCCCTCGGGGAAGAGGGCTGACTCGATCTCCCAGTTCCTCTGGCAGTAGACGCATATCTGCGGGCAGGTGTCGGCCACCTTGATTATAGCCACCAGCGGGTATCTCCTGGTTATCAGGTCGTGGGGTGAGGTGTCTCCCTCTCTCATGAAGTCGAATACGAAGCGGCGGTCTCTCTTGTGCTTGGCCATGACCTCCACGTACCAGCGTGGGGGTATGACTTGGCTCCTGACTACGGGGTCGTACTTCCTGTCGGCTCTTGTGAAGTCGAAGAGGCTCAGGTAGTAGGGTGTTATGCCGAAGGGTATCCTGTTCTCTAGCGCCGTCTTGATGTTCTCTATGTCCTCCTCTGTGAGCGGGACTAGCTCCTTGAGCATCTCCAGGTGTTTCATGTTCTTGAATATGTTCCTGAACTGCCAGGGGTAGAAGTACCAGTCGTCTAGCGTGGCGCCGAGGTAGTCTAGTATCTTCTGCCTGTTCTTCTTGCGCTCCTCTATGACCTTCGGGTCGAGCCCTGACCTATACCTCTCTACGTAGTCTAGGACGAACTTCCCGACCTTGTCGAGGTAGTTTGACCTCAGCTTTGCTGCCTTGAGCCCCCTGGACTGGAGGAACTCTAGTATGGGCTCCTCCCCGCCGAACTTCTCGCCTAGCCAGCCCATTGAGAACTTGGCTGTCCCGTGTATGGCTTTGAAGAGGTGCTTGAACTCCTCTACGAATCCCTTGCCAACCTCGTTGTAGACCTTGGGGTCGTTCTTAGCCAGCCTGTATAGGTATTCTAGGGTGCTGAACTTTGCTATCTTCTCGTTGCGTTTTGAGAGTATGTTCTTGAAGTTGTTTATAGCCTGTATGGCCAGCCAGTAGTCTATCGGGTGTAGGTCTACTTCGCCGTTGCGTAGTTTCGCCTCCCACTTGCTAAGGTACTCGTATAGCTTCTCGCGGGCCTCCTCAAGGCTAGCGGCTTCTGAGAGTATAGCGTATATGGCCGGGGCTTCTGCCCACATCTTCTCGACGTCTTCCTTGGTCACGGGCTCGTAGCGCCACTGGACTTGTGCTAGGATGTCGACTCTTGCCTCCTCGACGTCTTCCAGGTAGTATCTTACCTTGATAGGAAGAGTCTCGGGCGGCTGCAGGCGGAGGGTCTTTACTGCCAATTTAGATCGCCTCTTACATGGTTGTCTACAGTTTCCCACTAACACCGGGGACGTATAAATGGGTTCGGTGCCTTTGGTATTTACCCGGGTTTTACAGATTAATAAATTAAATTGAAATAATTTTTGTAAGGATGTAATATATTAGGAGTCGATAAAATAAATAAAAATACGATAATAATTCATTCCAAGCCACTAGCCTTTCGACTGGCGAGCCCTCTTCTTAGCCAACTCCACTATAGGCACCTTCAACGGCCTCTCCGGCATGATACCCTGCGGCCTATACAGTAGTATCAAGACGATTATCAGCCCCATTATGACGTACTTCATGTATGGTATGGCCAAGGCCACATTCTCGGGCAACGCCAGGCCCAACGCGTCTAGGGACGTCGGGTTGAAGAATATCTCGACACCAGCTATTACAGCAGTGCCTATGACCACACCCACATTGTTAGCCACACCGCCGAGGAGCGTGGCCACTATTATCGTGAAGGTCAAGTCGGGCTTGTATGTGTTCGCGTTAACGTTCCCCGAGTAGAAGGTTAGGAGCGCTCCAGCCAGCCCGGCAAGGGCGGAGCCGACGGCTAGCGCCTGCATCCTGACCCTCGGGACGTTGTACCCGTATACCTCGGCCGCTATCTCGTCGTCCCTCATCGCCTTCAGGGCCCTGCCCCACGGGCTGTTGGTCGATAACTCCACATAGAAGAACACCGCTATCATTATCGCTAGGGTGAGTATGGCGTATGCGAGGTCAGCGTGCGCAGACATCCAAGAGAAGGGACCCGGTATACCGGATACTCCGTTGAAGCTGCAGACGGGCCACTGGCTGTTGTAGGCCCATATCCTCACTATCTCTCCGAGGCCCAGCAGGCTTATGGCTAGGAAGTCGCCGCCCAGCCTTAGCGCCGGGTAGCTGGCCACTATCCCGGCCACCATCCCGACAATCGCCGCTATCACTAGGCCCGCCAGGAATAGCAGGAAGAGCTCTGGAGGGGATAGGATCCCCTTTGCAACCGACATCGTCATAACAGTCTTGCCAACGCCAGTACAGTATGCCGGCTCTCCTGAGCTCACCACTTCGACGCCTAGGGGCGCCGCGGAGAGTTTGATCACAGTGTATGCTATTATGCTTCCCGCAGCGTATGCGCCTAGGCTAGCGAAGAGCACCTTTCCGAGGTTCGGTATGCCGCCGAAGCCGTATTCTATGTTGAAGCTGAGCGCCATTATAGTATAGACGCTGAAGATGATCAGATACTGTATTACTATACCAGTTATAGCCGCCATCCCTCACGCCCTCCTTACAGCCAGAGCCTCCATCCGGATAACGCCCTCCGGCTTGTAGAGCAGAACGATAAACATGATCGCCAGGGCTATCAGCGGCGAGTACTGTGCTCCAGTGCCTATGGTGTACTGGGCTATGAAGCTGATTATCTGCTCGGCCAGGCCCAGTATGATGCCGGAGATCATGGTCCCGAAGAAGGTGAACCCGCCCATTATGGCTGCGGCGAATATCCAGAGCAGCATCAGCCACCCGCTCTCGGGGTTCACCACGTTGTAGTAGGCATAGACGAAGCCCGAGAAGCCAGCCAGCGCACCGGCTATGAGCCAGGCCAGCCTCCTGATGGCGAATATGTTAATCCCGGAGATCCTGGCCAGGGTCGGGTTGCTGGCGGTGGCCCTCATAGCCTTTCCAATCCTGGTCCTTGTGAACATGAACCATAGCATGCTGGCCAGTATGACCGCGGCTAGAACTGCTAGCACGTGGGCTGTTGTGATGGACACGATCCCGCCTATGTTGACTAGGGATATGCTCCTCTGGGGAGTCGCCACCTCCAGGTATCTAGTGCTGAAGAACAATACGACAACTCCCAGCAGGCCATACCTCAGGATGAATCCCACGCCGATCGACGCAACCAGCAGGTGCAGCGGGCTGGCGCCCCTCCTCCACAGGGGCTTGAACCCCAGCTCGTCTGTGACTAGGGCTATGACCGCGGCTATAGCCAGGGCTGCCAGCGCGCCGGCTGTCACGCCGAGAGAGCCCGCCTTCATAGCTGCTACAGCGGCAGCGGCGTATCCCCCATAGGTTATGTATTCTGCGTAGGCGAAGTTTGGTATCTTGGTGACCCTGTAGATTAGTGTTAGGCCTAGGCCCATCATCCCGTAGAGGCTGCCGACTAGTAGGCCGTTGAAGAAGGCGCCTATGGACCCGTAGATGAATGCACCCATTACATCCCACCTCCTCCCTTGGACGCAGCCTTGACGCCTAGGAAAAGCTGTTGTAGATCTGGGTGTGAGAGGATCTCGTCGCCTGTGCCCTCTAGCACTACTTTGCCGTAGACGAGCACGTATCCCCTGTCAGAGAGTTCTAGCGCCCTCCTGGCATGCTGCTCTACTATTAGTATGGTCACGTTTGCCTCGTCTCGTATCTTCTTTAGGACTCTTAGGAGCTCGAATGCTATCTTCGGCGCGAGGCCTGCCGTCGGCTCGTCTAGGAGTAGTAGTGATGGCCTCGTCATCAGGGCTCTGCCTACAGCTAGCATCCTCTGCTGCCCGCCGCTGAGGCTACCGGCTAGTATCTTTTTGAAGCCTTTTAGGACCGGGAATATGTTGTAGACTATTTCCATGTTTTCGCGTACCTTGTTTTCGTCTTCTATCAGGTAGGCCCCCATCTCAAGGTTTTCCTCGACCGTCATGTCTGGGAACACGTTGTCGGTTTGGGGGACGAAGCCCATCCCTATCTTCGTCTTGTTCTCCGGGGTCAGGTGGGTTACGTCCTTGTTTTCGAATATGATCTTCCCGTCGAATACCTTTGCTACTCCATAGATTGTCTTGAGGAGCGTGCTCTTGCCGGCGCCGTTGGGTCCTACAAGGGCGACTATCTCTCCCTTGTCTATGTATACGTCAACCTCGCTGACTATGGGTATATCCTTGTACCCGCCGCTTAACTTCTGCGTCTCAAGAATCCTAGTGCTCACGTCTCGCTCACCTCGTCACGGGCTCTCCCAGGTAAGCGTCTAGGACCAACGGGTCCTTCGCGACTTCATCGGGGGTCCCCTCGGTCAGCACCTTGCCCTCGTGCATGACTATAACCCTCTCCACATAATCAAAGAGGACCTCTAGCTTGTGCTCTATGACGAAGATCGTCAAACCCTCCCTGTTGAGCACCTTTAACGTCTCGAATATATCCCTTGAGAGGCCGGGCGCCACTCCAGCCGCCGGCTCGTCTAGGAGGAGCAAGCGCGCCTCGCCGACGAGGGAACGTGATATGTCGGTCAGCTTCATCTGCCCCCCGCTGATGCTATGAGCCCAGTTCAGGATGACCCTCGTGAGCCCAAGTTTCTCGATAGTGGAGAAGACCTTAGCGGCGAGTCCCTTCTCCTCATCGCTCTCCCACTGTATCCAGGCTCTCCTACGCAACACAGAGGATACGGGGTCTGCTCCAGGCCTCTCCCTTGACGCGGTAGCAGTATTCTCTACGACGGTCATGTTATACCAGAGCCTGGGTATCTGGAAGCTCCTAACCAGGCCGAGCTTATAGAGGTCGTGCGGAGTGTAACCGGTTACATCACGGCCATAGAAGTATACCTTGCCCGAGTCGGGCTTATACACGCCGGAGATAACGTTGAAGAGAGTAGTCTTACCACTACCATTGGGGCCGATAAGGCCTACAAACTCTCCCTCCCTAATCTTAATATCGACACCGTCTAGGGCCCGGACTCCTCCAAAGTACTTCTTAAGCTTCTCGGTTCGAAGCACCTCAACACTAGGCAAAGGAGGCTACACCCCCAGTTCCAGGGAAGCCTTCAAACATTATACCACGGATGCCAGGCTCCAAGGGGGAGAGGCAACTGCAATTTATGCGTATCCCCGTGGAGGCCTGGCCAGGCATAATAGGTTGCAGGGCCTGTGGGGCCAAGTGTAATACCCTAGGAGGTAATACCTTCTCAGGGGGCTCAGTCGTTCTCCCTATAATAGTGCCCACCCTTTTCCCTGAGCATCAAAAATCGTACTGTACCTAATAAACCTTCTATGGCGGTGAGGAAGTGGGAAGAAAGGGAAAAAGGACAGGAATAATTTTATTTATTTTGAGGAAGGATGGGAGGGCTACTCCTTCCACTCTATAGTCCCGGTAGCGCCCCGGAGTATGCCGACCTGCTTGAAGGCATAGCCGGAGTCGGTCTTCACCACAGTCGATATAGCATAGTCTGCAATGGCAGCGTCACCGTTCTCGTTGAGTATCTTATGGCCAGTAGCACCCATGTAGTGGAACGCCACCGTGGGCAGGACCGCCTTTATCGCCTGCCCGTCGTATTGTCCAGCGGTTAACACGCTCAGCATGGCTACCCAGGCAGCGTCATAGGCGTAGTACGCGTAGGGTGTTGGCGCCTCGCCATACTTGTTCTTGTAGGCCTCCTCGAAGTGCTTCTTCACCGGGTTGTCTGGTATAGCTGGGGTTGTTATGTAGATCTTTACCTTAGCCAGGAACTCGGCTATCTCTGGGGTCTCTAGGAACGTCTTCCTACCCATCGAGTCTGGGCCGAACCACTGGACCTTGCCCAGCACGTCTATCTTAGAAGCCCTCTCTAGGATCTGCCTGCCGTCGTTGTCGAAGGCGATTATCAACACCGCGGTATGCTCGTCGGCGCCGAACTTGGAGACCTCTGTTGCCAGGGAGTTCACCTCCTGGCTTAGATCAGGCTTCTCTGGGTGGTAGAGTATAACTTTCACCTGGCCTCCCAGGTCCTTGAAAGTCTTCTCCACCAGGTCAGCTAGCCCCTTACCATAGTCGTCGTTCCTAGCTATTATCACTAATTTGTCATAGCCTAGCTTGTAGATTAGCTTCGCCAGGGCTGGTCCCTGTGCGGTGTCTGGCGGCGGCATCCTGAAGACGTAGTCGTCTGGGAACGCTGCCGCTTTACCGGTGCTGCTGGGGCTTATGACTACTACGTGGTTGTCGTTGGCTATTGGCATCACGGCCGCTGTCTCGCTCGTGGAGAGCGGGCCTATGATGACCTGGATGCCCTGTGATATGAACCTCTTCACAACGTTAACGGCCTCCTGTGGGTTGGTCTTGGTATCCTCGTGTATCGGCTTGAACTTGAAGGGAGCGTTGACTTGTTCTAGGAGCTGGTTCATCTCCTCTATGGCTAGTAGTGCTCCCTTGAGCCTCCTCGGGCCGTCTACTGCATAGCCTCCGCTTACGGCGATTGCCAGGCCGATTGGGATCTCTTCTGGCAGTCCTTTGGCTTGTCCCGCTGCTGCAGCGGCTGTTGTGGTTGTTGTTAGCGGTGTTGTGGTGGCTGGTGCTGTCTGGGTTGTTTGTCCTCCGCCCTTGGTCATGGCGTAGAGTGCCACGCCGGCTATTATTATTATCACGAGTATTAGGGACGCGAGTGCCGCCTTACTCAAAAATTTCACCTCTACCCTTATCCTTTCGATTTTACTCCCTTTTATAACTTAGGTCGTGGACACGATTCAAACACAAGCCGGGTCGTTCCGGCCTGGTCTTACGGTGCTACAGCGTCTTCGCCTGCAGACCTCGTGTTAGCAGGATTGTAGCCTATGGGAATCTGGTAATTCCAATGGCCAGTATTACCGTCGGGGATCCCCTAGTGTTCCGTACCGTATCATCGAGGCTAACTCTCATTGTCTACCTCGTCCGGAGGTTTACACCGTGAGAACTATCAAAATTATATTAATTAAGTATATATTATTTAAGTCTAGACTAGCATTTATATATTATCTTTACTCAGTAGCTATAATGTGCGATAAGTACAATTAGGGTGCACCGGATTGAAGAGAAACACAAGGAAATCCATCCTACTGGCGGCACTCATCATCTCATCATACATAATGCTAGCGCTAACAACCCTCGCAACGCAAGCCTCAACAAACGGGGAAACCGTGGAGCTACTCTCGTTGGATTTCTCGGATGAGGTTGAGGCTCTCAAGCATCTTGATACCGCGACTGAGAATTATGACTCGGGGAACGACGGCTCCTCCAGGGAGTACGTGGACACAACCAATCAATGGTTCGTATTCGAAGGAGACAACACAGACACCAGCCAAGGATACGACGAACCCATAGCAGTCGTAAAGGGCTATGGAGAAGTTAACGGTTTTGATAGCTACGCTGTGCTACCGTATAACTATACTGTTGACGTCGACTTCTATGTGCCCAGTTCACCTGGCTACGGGAATTTCTATGTGTTCCCAAGGTACAAGACTGTTGCTGACAAGTATGAGGTCGTAGTCGACACCGAGTGGAATAATCTCGTCTTCAACTACGTGAAGAATAATATCTGGCATAACCTCAAGACTGTAGGCTTTGGCGGCGTCTTCACTATACAAAAGGACCATTGGTACCACCTTAGGGTCACAGTAGTTTGGGAGTACAATTCCACCGCGGGCAGATACATGAACCACATCATAGCCACTGTGAGTGATCCTAGCAGTCCCGGTAGCAGTTTCACCGACGACGTGTGGGATGACAACCTGGATCCAGCTAGCTACAATGGCCTAGCGTTTCTAGGGTTCGACAATGACAAGCAGTTCAAGATCTACATGGATAACATCGAGATCTGGAGCATAAGGGACTCAGAGAAGGTACTATCTGAGCCTAGGGAAAGCATTACGCCAGGCGACCTGAACCTAGTCAACCTGAGCGTGGCAAACGATCCGTCCATACTGTATTTCCGTTTGGTGGTTAACGGATCCATCGCTGTCGACTCTTCCAATACCAAGTACTGGGTCCTGCAACTCGACTTAGATAGAGACAGTAGAAGCGGTAGTTCATGGGACTGGGAGTACCAAGTGATAATACAAATAGACCCGGCCGGGACCCCTAACGCCGGTCTCTATGACTCCTCTGGGAACTGGATTAAGAAGGTGCACGTGCTGGGCGGCGGGATAGGATACGATTACTTTGTGGTTGAGGTGAATAGGAGCGACTTAACCGGTCTTGGGGAGGCCCTCTACCTCTACGGCTACACCCAGCTCGGAGGCACTGTCGAGGACTCCTATCCGAGAGACGATATAGACTATAACTCGGGCGACTATGCGATATACTACCTCGACAAGCCCAGCCCCTCATCACCCTGGACCACCGTCACCGACAGTAGTGGAGACGCTACCCCGGCGAGCCTCGACATACTCTATGCTGGATCGGCTTACACGAGCAGCCTCATGTTCTTCAACATAACCCTCAACGGCCCCATAGCGTGGAACGGTGGAAGCGATACCGGGATCTACAGGATCTATATAGATGCCGACAACAACCCCTCGACGGGATACAGCAAGGGCGGAATCGGCGCTGATTACATGCTCGAACACGTAGTCGGGTTCGTGCCGAAGCTATACCAGTACACGGGCTCTGGGTCCGACTGGAGCTGGACCCTGGTGAGTAGGGAGGACTACATTCGTAACCCCGGCGAATCCACCGTGGCGGTCTATGTAGTCCCTAAGAGTGATTTCACGGGCACGCCGCTGGCCTCACAGGTCTCTATATTGGCTGAGACCGGGCAGGATCCGTCTGTAGTCGATTCTACGGCGCCCCAGGTGGTTCCCGTGCCAGAGTACGGGTTGATGGTTGCTCTCTCAGTGTTGGCTGTTGCAGTGATTACTGTAGCCTGGTTCAGCCGCCGTGGCGGCGGGGGCTAGTCTTATTCGGGTTAAACAGTGGAGGACTAGCGCATAAAACACTGTGATTATTAGGATTTAAATGTAAATATGTGAGTGTAATTTGGGGTTGGAGGAGGTTACTTGCCCTCCTCGACGCTGGCCTGTGTGGCGCCCGTGCTTGCCGGTAGGCTGTCGAGTACTGGTAGCTCTGGGAAGTTCTGCTTCAGCTTCTGCTCCGCCACCAGGGCCGCGTCCTTCAGTATCTTCTGCGCCTCCTCCGATACCACTTCTCCGCCGAATACCTCTGGGGCTGCGACTGCGGTCTGCATCATGGTTATCTGTAGGGCCTCGTCTATGTCCATGAGCTCTGTGAATACGTCGGGCATCATGCCCTTTAGGTAGCCTGCCACTCCCTTCAGAGCCACTACTGCAGGCGCTAGGTTTGCCTGGACGTCTCCTACTATGAGGAATGTGTCTAGCCTTATCTTCACCCTCTCAAGGGCGTGTCTCACGGTGAGTATTATCTTGGCCATCTTCCTTATCTCTACTATCTCGTTGGCGTACATCCTGGCCTTGGTCTTGTCGCCCTCTATTAGGGCGTTAACCGTCTTCTCGAATAGCTGCTTGTCATAGGCCTGTAGCTTGGATAGGCTGTAGTCTAGCTTGTGTATCTGGCTTGATATCCTGTATACCGCGTTTACGACCTGCCTCCTCACTGGGCCAGGCGGGTTTATGAAGTTCCTGAACTTCTCCCCTATGGTCTCCCTCTTGCTCGGCCCTCCCCAGTTCTTGGCCCATTTATCGAGACTCATGGGATGGACACCGATAGATTCTATGTGTCCCCCTAGTCATGTATGGGGTGTGGCTCGGTGACCCCTCCCTAACCCCCCTTTATACCGTCTACACTAGTGTAATACCATACCGGTGAACGGGTCTTGTTGAAGATAGAGGAGGTCTCAAGCAACATAGGCAGGGTCGTGTTCGACGAGTACGGCAGGGAGATAGGAATACTCGTCAGTGTAAGCGCCGATGCCGAGGGGTACGTGGAGTACGTGGAGGTCAAGGTTGAAGACCTAAACCTTGAGAAGGTCGAGGGGTCCAGGATAAAGATAGTCGACGGGAAGCTCACGGTAATACCCGAGTGGAAACACGAGGCCATAAAGGTGATCGACAGCCTCGACAGGACCTACAAGAGGAAGAAAGGAGTCGAGGAGATGCTCGCCAAGGGGGAGATACCAGTCGAGGTCCTGAGGGAGATTGAGAGGAAGCTCAGCGACCAGATAAAGAAGCTCAGGATGAAGGCGAAGGAGGTGGAGGCCGAGATAAAGAAGAGGATAGAGAAGATAGACTACCAGAACATGCACGTCGCCAGGGCCATGGCAGTCCTCCAGATGACCTACTTCTCCGGCGAGGTAGGTGAGAGACAGTTCGAGCAGGGGATGACACACCTCAAGAAGCTAAAGGACACCCTCCTGAGGGAGAAGGAGGAGGCAAAGGAGATACTCGACAAGCTGTCGAAGACCCTGGAGCTGGCCAGCGGGGCGAAGATCCAGGAGAAGCCCGCTGCGAAGAAGGAGGAGGCTAGTGCCCCAGCCATCCCGGAGGCCTTCACGGTAAAGGTGGTAGAGGGCTAGCCCCGCCACTCCTAATCCTAAAGAGGGCGGACGAGCCCGCATCTCCACAAAACAATCGGGTTTTAACCTATATGAACACAAACGCGTCGAGCACCAGCGAGACCACGTATAGGACCAGGGCCAGTGGATGCGACAATGGATAGACCGCTACGGCCGCTAGGAGTGTTATGTATGGTAGTGGGTTGAATCTCCTCCCATGCCTCATGCCCAGGATTACTGGGACCATCATAGGGCCATGTATCCATACGTGCATCGAGGCGAATCCCAGGGCTAGCCCGTGTATCACGCATATCACACTACAATGGCTTGGGTACGCCAGCAGCTCTGCCAGGGCAATTGCGGTGACTATGATGACGGCTACGTGGCCCTGTATGAAGTACTCCAGGCCCGCCCTAGCCGGGGTCCTGGGCATAGATGAAACCCTCCTCCAATAAGCTCCAAGCCTATGGAAGCGGGCCGCGTAGAGGTAGAGGATTAGGGACGCGGCTGCCAGGTAGAAGCCCGGCCTCGTGTATCCGAGCCCCACGAGGACGGAGGCCGCTATCGATAGCGTTACCGAGAGGACTGAGGCCGCGGTACTGGGTTTGTCGCTGAAGGTTGATGGGAGCGAGTTCACCGTCACCGAGTATATTAGGGGCACCGGGAAGGCTAGGATTAGCACCAGCGTCTCCGTGAAGATAGAGGACTCCGCGTACGCCTCTACTATGGAGGCCAGAGCTAGTCCCAGCATTGTAATACCGACCAGGTAGAGGCTGAGTCTAACAGCCCCCTTCCTGCCGGGTCCAACCATTAGGGACGAGGCTGCTCCCAGGAAGCCTGCAATGGCAAGGGCAACAAGGACAGTCACCGGGGCTTGGAGGCGTCCATCGGCTAGTATCGGAGTCGGGTATAGTAGGACTGCGCCCACCGATATGGGTAGGAGGCTGGGCCAGGGGTTTCTAGCCACACTGGCCACGTAGGCTACCGCGACCGAGTAGGGGAATAGTATCAGCGAGCCGAGCAGCATTAGGTTCGCGTGGCCAGCGAAGTCGCCCTCGACCGGTAGTAGTATTGAGAGAGCAGCTAGTAGGTAGAATACGCTCACGATTATCCCGGCCGCCGACGTCATCCTAACCATGCTACGCGCATTCAAGACCCAGTCACACCGGGAGTATAGAATTGGCTACTCCCAGGGCATATATCTCGGTAGCTAGGTATCAAAGGGCCTCAAGCCTTCACACCCTACTTTATCCCATCCTGGACAGGTATGGGCTAATCATCTTGTACCCGAAGTACAGCAGTATCGCTGCTAGGACGAACATCAATCCCGCAAGATACCCGGCCCCGGTAGAGGCTATTATACCGCCCAGCATGGATAGGGCCACCAGCCAGACCAGGTCATAGGAATAGTGCACCGCATAGACTATACCGCCACCCCTCCACCCCAGCTCCCTCGCCGAGTCGACTATCGGCTTGCCCACTGTAAACCACCAGGCCAGAAAGTACGCGTTAGCCCCAGTCAACACAATCCCGTTGAAGAGGGCGGTTATGGGGCTGGATATTATGGATCCGGGCGAGAAGCCCTCGCCCCCTAGAAGCGCTACCCCGGATTCCACGAGTAGGACGGCGAAGAATACCATGAAGCCGGCCGCGAACAAGTCGAGGAATACCCTAACCCTGCCCAGCCTCTCCTCAATGATCTCAGACAAGACTACGAGTGCCACAAAATACGGGACCTCGACCACCAAGTGACCCACGGCAGTCAAGAGGCCGCCCAACACGCCTAGACCCGCTCCAGCGGCTATAGCGGAGGCGGATAGCGGCCCCGGGCTCAGGGCCCCCGAAGGAGTGATCAGGGCAGTGTCTACTATAGCCCTCCTAAGCTTGCCCATCACCGGCAACCCTACACTAGTCTGTGAGACCGTCTATCAACCACTAGAGGCATAGTTATGTTAATAAAGATTGACTTCATAGGCAGGCCCAACGCCACACTCGTAGACCTTAACTCCGACGCCACACTCGCTATAGGCCTCCTCTACAACCCTGGACAACTCCCCCGTGAAAGCATCCCCGCCCCCTGGACCACCAGCGAGTATTAATAGCGAGGGACCCGCCCCGCTCACGGCTACTCCAAGCCCACCAGCCTCAACCACCCTCCTACGAACCACGCTATAGCAGGGGACGTACTTAGACCTGGCCCTCTCAACGATCTCATCGGACATCATGAGTGCCCCGAACAACGCCAGGTTCCCGTCTCTCGCAGCCTTGACCATGAGCGCTATACGCCCCCACTGCCTAACAGCACGGGGCAAGGGTACAGTGCTGGGTAAGACCTCCCTCATCAGCCTAGTCTTCTCCCCCGGTATCGAGTAGTCTGGGACCGCGACCAGGAACCTAGCCCTCAACCCGATGTTCTCAACAACCAACTCGTCTCCGAGCCAGCCCACCACGTTGAACCCGCCGAGTATGCTTGAAGCCACGTTGTCATAGTGCGGGGTTCCCGAGACCGCGGCTTCAGCCATTCCAGCCAGTTCTACCATGGACCTAGAATCCACGAGCGCCCCCGATAATAGCGACGCAGCCACCACTCCAGCCGCCGCGCTAGCCCCACTACTGCCCAATCCCTTGCCTGGCGGAACGCCCTTGTATAGTCTCATAACGATGCCGCCCCTGGATGCGTCACCACTATACTTGTTGACTGCGAGCCGAGCCGCCTCCACCAGCACGTTGCTTTTACCTGGCGGTACGTGGTCTCGGTAGGGTCCCTCGACCCCGTCTAGCGTGATCCCCCTACCGTCGTGCTCTACCCAGGCCTCTACCACGTCACTGAACCCGTCTAGTGCCACAGAGAACACGTCATACCCGGGGCCCAGATTGGCGGAGCTAGCATACGTCCTGACTATAACCCTTGAAGGCGTCATCCCTGGGGCACCCGGGCTAGGGCTTCCGCGAGCTCCTCTAGCTCCTCGACAGATGAGACTGTGGTTGTAGCCTTGTCTAGGCGACTCGCTATGCCTGGGTCCTTTAATGCGTGGCCCGTTGCCACCAACACGACCACATCATCACTGGGGATCTCCCCGGCCCGTAGTAGCTTTTTGAGGACGGCGTAAGGCGCGGCGGAGCTAGGCTCGACACCTAAGCCTACCCGCCTAGCCATTTCCTTGAGAGCCTTTATTATCTCCCGGTCGCTCACCGATAGCATCAGCCCCCCGGACTCCTCCAGCGCCTTTAGAGCCTTCCTCCAGTTGACTGGATTCCCAATCCTTATGGCCGAGGCTATCGTCTCGGGCTTCTCCACTGGAGCCAGCTTCTTTGACTGGGACCTCCAAGCGGCTACGAGTGGCGCCGAGCCCTCGGCCTGGACCCCTATCATCCTAGGTAGCTTGCTGGTGTAGCCCCACGCGTGGAGCTCCTTGAACCCCTTCCATATCGCCGATATGTTGCCAGCGTTTCCAACGGGGACTATCACGTGGTCCGGAGCGTCTCCGAGGTCTTCGACGATCTCGTAGGCTATCGTCTTCTGCCCCTCCAGGCGGACCGGGTTGACCGAGTTCATCGAGTAGACTAGGCCCTTCTTCCTCTCCAATAGCTCCAGGACCATTGAGAGACCCCTGTCGAAACCCCCACGCACCTCCACCACGATACTACCATGTAGGATCGCCTGGAAGAGCTTGCCCGGCGCAACCCCTCCCCGAGGCAAAACCACCAGCGGCTTCAATCCAGCCCTGGCCGAGTACGCCGCCATCGAGGCAGCGGTGTTACCAGTGCTAGCTGCTACCGTTAGCCTAGCGCCGCTCCACCTGGCTATGCTGGATGCAACGCTCATGCCCCTGTCCTTGAAGCTCCCCGTGGGGTTGCCTCCCTCGAACTTGACCCACGCCTTACCCCCGTCCACGGAGACCAGGGGGGTCCCTCCCTCTCCCAGGCTCACTACCCCGCCATCCGGGGGCTCTGGGAGTGCCTCCCGGTACCTCCACACGCCTTCTATACTGCGCCTCGGGACCCTGAGCTTGACGGGGTCCCTATAGCCTGTGACGTCGAGGAGGCCGCCGCACCTGGGACACCGGTATAGGAATGGATCGAACTCGTATCGACGCCCGCACACTATGCATTCGAGCTGGAGTCTAGCGGCGTCGAAACTCACCACCTCGATTCCACGCCGCCCCTCGGATTGGTTATTATTAGTTGAGCCGCCCCGTGTAAGTATCTTCATGTTTACATATGTCCCGTGCAGCCCCGTAATCTTATAGGAGCCACGGGGCCCTGTAACCTCCTGGCCCATAATATAAGGGGGCCGCGAGACCCAGTGGTAGACGTTGCCTAGGAGGCCGCAGCCGCGTATACTGGATAGGGCTAGGAGGCGAGTGATCCTAATCTACTTGCTGAGCGCTGTTATTGGCGTGATAGCTGGGCTCGGGGCCGTCGTCTTCAGGTGGATGATATCCCTGAACAAGGCGGTCTTCTTCGACCTGCTCGGCAGCGGCTTAACCAACCTAACCGGGTCCAGGTACGTCCTCCTGGTCCTACCCGCCTTGGGCGGCTTGATAGTAGGCCCCCTGACCGAGATGGTCGCCCCGGAGACCAGGGGCCATGGAGTCCCTGAGGTTATGGAGGCTGTCATGCTTAAGGGCGGGAGGATTAGGAAGAGGGTTGCCCTTGCCAAGATAGTGGCGTCTTCGATAACCATAGGCTCTGGCGGCAGTGCCGGGCGGGAGGGGCCTATAGCCCAGATAGGCGCTGCTTCCGCGTCGGCTATAGGCCAGGTCTTCAAGCTCTCGCGGGACAATCTGAGGCTCCTCGTGACGTGTGGCTTGGCAGCGGGCATAGCTGGGACCTTTAATGCGCCGTTGGGCGGTGCGTTGTTTGGGTTGGAGGTTTTGATGAGGGGTGTGTCCGCGTTTAACGCGATACCGGTGATATTTTCGAGCGTGATAGGTGCTACGACTGCTTCCATATTCCTGGGTAGGCATCCGGCCTTCAGGGTTGTGGGCTTGAGCTATTGGGATCCAAGGGAGATCCCCCTATACATACTGCTGGGCCTCGCCTTCGGCCTACTAGCGGTTGCATGGGTGAGGCTGTTCTATGGTTTCGAGGAGTTCTTCAGGAAGCTGAGCGTCCCTGGCTACCTCAAGCCGGCTCTAGGGGGCCTAGGGGCGGGGGTCCTCATGGTGTTATTCGCCGGGTACGGTGTCGGGGGTGTCGGCTATGAGGGCATTGATAAGGCCCTCTCCGGGTCTATCCCGTTGAGGCTCTTGTTATTGCTCGGCGTTGCCAAGATGCTCTCCACCTCGCTCACGATAGGGTCTGGGGGTAGCGGTGGCGTCTTTGCCCCGAGCCTGTATATAGGTGGCATGTTTGGGTTGTCTCTGGGCCTCGTCTACCAGGGCTTGTTTCCGGGCTTGGTTAGGCAGCCTGCGACCTATGCCTTGGCTGGTATGGCTTCCTTGTTTGCTGGGGCGGCTCAGGCTCCCATGACTGTTATAGTGATGGTTCCCGAGATGAGCGAGGATTATTCCTTGATCGCCCCCTTCATGGCCTCTGCTAGTATGAGCTATCTCGTGGCTTGGCTCTTGTTGAGGGGGTCTTCTATATACACGTTGAAGCTTGAGAGGAGGGGTGTTAGGGTTAGACAGCCTGGGGTCCCCCAGCTTATACGCTAGGCCCCCTTCAAGGGCTTGCGCGGGCTTTGTGGGGATAGGTTATAATAATATAATTGTTTGAAAAATATTGTGTGAGGGCTACTGGAAGGTTACCTTCCTGTCTTTCAGGCTCCTGTTGAGCAGGTCTGCGTGCTCTAGTGTTACGTGGTATTCGGTTAGCTTCTGTAGCTTTATCTCGCCATCCTCTATCGTTGCCTTGTTGACGTAGACCTTGCCCTCGTCGAAGCCGACGGTGTAGACATATAGGTCCTTGCCCTGGAGGTACTCTTTGACCTTCTCGTCCTTCAGCGCCTCCTTGACGCCGCCGGCTGCGAATATCCTCACGTGGAATACTATGGCGCCGGGTACCTGTTTCTCTGCCATGGCCTGTAATAGCTTTACGAAGCTGGCCTTGGTCTCCTCGATGGGGGTCTCACCGCCGAACTGGAGTAGCACTACTTGTGCGTTGAAATCCTTGAGCCTCTCCGCTATTTCCTCCTCGTTGCCGTTGTCTACTAGGAAGTGGTAGGTCACGCCGCCTGAGTTGTCTATGAATGCCGCCTCTGTGGCGGTGGCTATGCTACTGCAGATTATGTTCTTGGGGGCTACTACTGCTAGCTTGTTCACGCCCAGGTCTGCTATGGCCTTGCCTACTAGGCGGCCTGTGAGGGCTCTGAGGTAGATTTCCTCTTCGAATGTTGTGAGGGGCACGGCTCCATCACCGCTTTAACACTGTTAACGCGAGTGTATTTGGCTCTTACGCAAATATCCCCATACATAGAAATATTAACAACCAAACAGCCAGGAAGCCCCAAAGCCCTCCAGAAAAATAATGGAATGCGGAGAACCTAGAGAGGCCTAGAGGAACCCCCTGGGCTATCCACGGAGCGACTCCACAATCCTCCTACTAATCTCCTCGGCCTCCTCTACCGTTATAGCGTTGGGGCCCACCGAGTTGTACTCTATGGACTCCACCACGCTATACTTGCACTTGTCGAAGATCTTCTTGAGGTTCCTAGCCGCCATGCTACCCCATCCGTAGCTCGACACTATCACGATCTTCTTGCCGTCACCAACCTTCCAGCATATCTCCTCTACAACATACCTTATCAGGGGGAATATGTCGGCCTCGTAGGTCGGGGCCGCCACTACTATTGCCTCCGAGTCCACGGCATCGGTCAGTATGTCTGAGACGTTGGGCCTCGTCGAGTCTGTGAAGCTGTAGGTCACCGGGTAGTAGCCGTTCCTCGTCAGGTTGCAGGTTATCCTCCTTATGAGGGTCTCCACCGTCCCGTACATCGAGGCTGAGACTATGAGGATCTTCCCCTTGCGCGGCTTGGCTAGGGCCAGATCCCTGTAGACCGAGATGACCTTCTCGGGGTTGCTCCTCCATATGAGCCCGTGGGCCGGGGCTATCAGTCTAGGGTGGATGTCGAGGCTGGCCAGCTTCTCCAGGTTCCTCGTGATCCAGTCCCTATAGTGGCCTATGACCGTTACAACGTACTTCTGCATGGCCCTCAACGCCTCCTCCCACCTGGTACACTCGTCGTCGAAGAGCCCGTATGGTATACCGTATCCCCCGAAGGCGTCGCACGTCACGAGAATCCTCCGGTCCTCCAGCCACGACATCATGGTCTCCGGCCAGTGCAGCCATGGCGTGTGTATGAACCTTATCCTCTCGCCGCCGACTTCAAGGACCTCACCATCCTTGACAGGCTTGAAGTTATTCATAGCCCTCGGATACGCCTTCATCATCCTACCAGCCATCGGGTGGCCCAGGATCCTGGCATGGGGCGCCCAGCGAGCCACCTCCTCTAGGCTACCCGAATGGTCAGGCTCCATGTGGTCCACGACCACATACTTCAAATCGCCAGCATCAATGACCTGAGACAACGCATCTATGAACAGGCCCGCATACGTCTTCTTCCATCCATCGAATAAGACAGCCCCCTCACCCGTGACCAGCAGATACGCGTTATACGTTATCCCCTCCGGTATCTCCCAAAGAGACTCAAAGAACCTAGTATACCTATCGTTAACCCTCAAGACATAGAAGCCCCTATCAATCTCCTCAACCCTATAAGTCGTCAACCAAACAACACCCCCGCCTAATGGTATCCCATTCGAAGATAAATTGAATAACACCCCCCAGAACCCTTACAAACACATAACAATCACGGAGGAGAGGACCCATAGCTCAACCGACAGAGCGCCGGCCTCCGGAGCCGTGGGGTCCCTCCGGGTCCGCTAATCCCGGCGGGCCCACCACTTAAATACCCGCTATATAAGTCTTTCCCTTTCTCCAAGGCAAGGCCGTGGCTTCTAGTTACAAGAACTAGGATGGTTCTAGCTTCATCGCTGATAATCTCAGCAGATAATCTTAACAGACTAGGGCACAACTTTTAGCCAGGGGATCCTCTTAAAGTCTTCATCGAAGGTTATGATCGTGTCTATGTTATTGCGTTTACATGTTAGGGCTATGATTGCATCGCTTGGCAGGAGTTTTAGTTGGCTAGCGGTCTCTATCATGTCTCGGTATTCCACGTTTTCTACTAGGACTTCTACCTCAAGGTCTTCCAGCAAATTCCTTATACCGTCGACTATGAATTTTGGGTATCCCTTGTTCACTATATTAGTTTTCTTAGGCTGTACGGTCCCTTGAGTTCTTCAGTGGCCTTGTAGTATTTCCTTGTGGATATGTAGAGTAATTCGTTTATCACTGTTAGGCTAGTATAGAACTTGTTTTCTTCGTAATCCTCCAGCAGCTTTCGGGCTTTGCGTGTGAGGCTGGTCTCGAATAGTGTGTTGTAGAATATGTTGGTGTCTATGAAGGTTTTATTCACTGTGCTTGAGCCTCCTCCTCATACCCCCTGAGCTCTTCTACGGAAGCCTTACCGAATAACCCAACATATTTATCGAGCACTTCGCTTACTCTGTGCTTGCGTATGAAGACTACTAGCTCCTCTCCTTCCTGGAGTTCCACCGGCTCTAAAGGCTTCAGCACACCTCTTTCATATCTTACTCTAATGACCTTGGACACGTCCCAGCCCCACCCCTAAGTAATACTCTTCAGAGCAATTAGCCTTTCCCGCAAGGCTTGAATGTTTCCGGATTATCATCAATTATATCCCTAAGGATAATCATCCCTGAAACTTGTTTCCAATTGATGGTTTTTACTAAAAACTTTGTTTCTATATCCTCGGCCTTCAGAGCCGGAGGTCCGGGTCGACTAATCTCGGTGGGCCTGCCACGAATCCCCTTGAGTCATCGCTGGTTCATGCAGGAAACGTGTCGGCAGTCGCGACCGTTAATCTCAGCCGGGCTCTTCGCAGGTTCGATCATCTTGTCTGCATAAGTAAATTATAATTAATGTAATAATCCGCTTATTTAATGGAGCTGTTTCGTTATATCTTCGACGTTTGTGTTGCGTAGTAGGACTACTCTCACTCCCAGTGTTTCTGCATGCTTGCTCATAGGCTCATCGTCAGTAATGAGGAGGGCGTCACGATCCCAGGCTAGAGCTATAATGTAAGCGTCAAAGCCCGAGGAGCCCGTCTGTAGGGCGACCTTCAATGCTTCATCCCTGTACTCCTCTTCGTATACGATAATATAGTTCTTGGTTGTTTTAAGTGATTCAACTACCTTTTCCGCTAATTCTTTGCCCGCAAGTCTTGATGTAACCGCGGCGACCTCTACTATCACTGGATACGGGATGAGAACGATTGTATCACTCGATTTAAGTGCCTTCACAAGGATTCTCGCCTTATGATGTGTTTCCAGCTCTCTACTATAGACTTCCTCGGATAGCCAACGGCCTGGCCTCAGGATGCTTTTGACTAGGACACTAGAGTCTAATACCACCTCTTCCAACGCTCACGAGCCTCCCTAAGAATCTTGTCAACATCCCCGCTAGCCTCTACGCTAACCTTATCCACCAGCTCCGGGAACTCCTCAGGCAGTACTTGGATCCTGACCTCCTCGCCTTCCCGAAGCTCTAAAGGCTCCAAGGGTTTGAGCACACCCTTCTCATACCTGGCTCTGATAACTTTAGACAACCTCCCTTCTCCCTATCCCTAATATGGCTAATAGGGACTCTAAGCCTTTACTCCTGTGGTGTTGCATTTTTATCAGGGCAGGTATGAATCTCTGATTAGCTTATCATGCTGAAGTAGATGTTGCATTTTTACCGTGAAACCGTTCAAGCGTAAGTATTTATTGCATAGGTCTGCGGAGCTGGAGGTCCTGAGTTCAAACTCGCGGTGACTCGCCACAAATACCCTCTAAACCATCACAAAGCTAGGCGTAGAATATATCTCATAAAAGTTATAATTTTACATCTCTGTTATATAAAATTATAACTTGCTATTCACCTATTAAGATAATTTACTGGTAGGATGTTCTCTAAGAGGCTCCTAACTCTCAATGCTAGAGCTTTGTCACAACCAAGGATAAAAGCTTCGAAGTAGCCTCTACGAGGTTTTCCATAGGGCCCTCTAAAACAGCCAGTATAAGCAAAAGGGTTCCAGCCTTAAAGTCCTTCATAAACAGATAACAATAATTATTAAGGTAGACCTTAGGAAAATAAGTTGCAAGTAGGGGGAGATTAAATACGGTGGCACTGGCAAGACTCAAGGATGATAGCTCCCTCATTGGGCTTACATGTTTCGTATTATTAATAATAATGATAGGTGTAACATTATATACCGTTGTGGGTGGAGGGCTTCACCTCTATGTCGCAGAGGCTAGATACGAGGACAAGCTAGTTGGAGTGGGCTGTTGCGTCACGAAACATCCGATAAACCTGACTTTGATCAACCTGACTAGGATTGCGGAGGAGCTACCGAGAGGATCGGCTGAGAGGTCGTTGAAACAAGACTTTTTAGAGATAATCAAGGATCTCGCAAGTAAGGGTAGTGGAAACTCTAGCTCCTGCACCAATGGCATGATTCGCTATAAGCAACTACCTGAGGGTCTTCGGGTTATCGGTATCCATGTAAGTTCTGTAAATCCCAATGCAATCTCTCCTTTTATCCCCACAATCAGCGAGTATTGAGGCAAATAACTCTATCGAACCAACAGTATTGTTTGTAGTCTACACCGATAGTACGCCACCGATCCTTTTAGCTGTCTTCGCGTTAACGATATTGCTAGCTTCCAAGGCTGCTAGTCCTGATCGCAGTGAGAAGGAATTACATCAACATACTTATAAACGCCTGCTAGCACTCTCATATCTATCAATACTTTATATCAATACAATTTATACTCTTACTCTCATCATATCTTGGCACGACTAGTTCATTTTCATTATTGATTGTGAGCATCGCTCTAGCAGCGGCAGTTATAATGCTAGCTATATACTCTCTACCATCAGTTATAACTTGGATGGCTTGTGGTCTTCTTCAGAGACTTAAGGCTAAGTATAGGGAAAAGCGTTGGAACGTGCAGCTGCTTGAGCATTTATTCCTGTCAAACTCCTGCAACAATATAGGAGGCGATGGCCATGAACAACTAGATAAGATTGGTCTACTAATAGTCCTAGTCTTGTTGGTGATTTTCACTCTTTCCATAGTACTTTCTACAGTACCTTTGCTTCTTGAATATATCTTTATAAATCAAGCAGGAGCGGCTTCGTCCCAAGCTCTCAGTGGTATTATAGCTCTTACAATAGCAGTAGTTTATACTGTGCCTTTCACCTTACTGAGCATCACTCATGCTGAGGCGGTAATGGCTGCCTATGACGTTCTACTCTCAACTGCGCTCATCTTCGATGTATTAGAGATCTTTACATACCTGGCTATATTTGGAGTGATGCGCCTCTGGATACTCACGTTCTTGGTTATAATCACTATATTCTATTATGCTACCTGCTAGTATAAATTGTTAAGGACCTCTAGCACAGGCTTGTTAGTGTAACTCCAGATAAGAGCCCTTGCTAGCAGCTTCCCTTATCCTCCTAGCGCTTAGCCCAGTGGCTAAACGCAGATACTCGTAGATGGCCTCGTCAATCACCAGGGGGTTGATATAGCCGGTTATCTCGCGCCTCTCGACTCCCCTAATGATTTCTAGTGCTCTATCGTCCTGGCCTGCGAGGAATGCTAGTATGATACTAGTGTCCACGAAGACCCTCATCCTCTACCTCCTCTAGAACCCTTATGAACTCCTCCCTCCCGAGATCTGGCCTGTGCCTCCTAGCGATGCCATAGAACTTCTTGGCTACAGATTCACTCTGCTGTATGACTATTTGAGCCTCCTCGCCCTCCTTGAGCCTTAGAGGCTCAAGAAGCCTTAGTACTCCCTTCTCATATCTCACACGTATGACCTTTGACAACCGATCTTTCGCAGGGTAAAGATAATCTTCGAGCCTCTAAACGTTTACCTAGTAGAGTTAGAGAGTTTCCGGTGGGTTTACCGCGGGATTGTAGAATTTCTAGGTCATTGATTCGCTTGAGTGTATGGCTACTTGGATCTCCTCATCCTCCTCTAGATTAAGCGAGCCTGAGTAGCCTCAGTACTCCCCTCTCCAGCGGTTCTTCAAAGTTTGTGTCGAGAGGACCCGTCTCCTCTAATATAGTATTAATTATTGGTAGTATTTTTACATGGGATAATATGTATGGTATAGGTTAGTCACATATAAATACATACTCCTATGGTTACATTAATCTGCTAAGATAGAGCGGAGAGGTGGACTTCTTGAATAGGGGTCTATCTAAAACCGCGGCAGTACTCGTAATAATAGTAATCGTCCTGGGCATAATAGGGGCATACTACGCGTTCAAGCCCCAGCAACCCGCTGGCGGCGCCAGCGAGACCGCGGCGACAACAACCACTGCTCCAGAAATGACCCAGACAACAGCCGCAGGCAAGCCCGCTAAGGACACCCTAGTCGTGGCGATGGGGACTGATATAGTCACACTGGACCTGCATGACGCGAGTGATAACCCATCATACATGGTTGGAAGAATGATCTACGAATACCTTGTAGAGTTGGACGAGAACATGAATATAAAGCCGGGCCTCGCGACGAGCTGGGAGGTCAAGGACAATGGAACGGTATGGGTTTTCCACCTACGTAAGGGTGTAAAGTTCCAAGACGGGACCCCCTTCAACGCTACAGCAGTGAAGGTAAACTTCGATAGGCTACTAACCCAGAAGCTAAAGAGGAGCAGCTTGTTCACGCCATTCATAAAAGAGGTGAAGGTTGTAGACGACTATACAGTAGAGTTCATACTAAAGAGGCCCTTCGGCGCCTTCCTCTACCACCTAGCCCATGGCGCGGCCGCGATTATGAGCCCCAAGTCAATACTCTCAGGGGATCCGGCGAAGCATCCTGTCGGGACAGGGCCCTACATGCTAGAGGAGTGGGTCCCCGGAGATAGGATAGTGTTGAAGGCGTTCGACGGATACTGGAACAAAGACAAGGCGCCTAAGTTCAAGAAAGTGATATTCAAGATTGTGCCAGACGACCAGACACGGATGAGACTCCTCCAGAGCGGAGACGTAGACATAGCCCTGAGGATACCCCCACAATACGTCAAGGAGCTCAATGCTACCGAGGGTATAACTGTGCTTGTAAAGCCCACGAACAGGGTAATCTTCATCGGCATGAACAACCTTGTGCCGCCGCTGAACGATAAGAGGGTCAGGCAAGCTCTCAACTATGCAGTGGATAAGGATGCTATAATCAAGAACGTGTTATTCGGATTGGGCGAGCCAGCCACGTCTCCGATAGCCCCGTTGACACACGGTTACTGCAAGGCGGGAGAGTACAAGTACGATCCAGACAAGGCCAAGCAGCTGCTAGCACAGGCTGGATGGACCGACCGGGACAACGACGGGGTACTTGAGAACAGCCAGGGAGAGGAGCTGCACTTAACGCTATGGACCCCTAGAGGCCGCTACGTTGGAGACTATGAGATGGCGCAGGCTGTTCAGCAGTACCTACAGGCTATTGGCATAAAAGTCGACCTACAGGTGTGGGAGTGGGCCAGCTACGTGAAGGAGCTGTTCAAGGGGCCTAATGAGACTAAGAGAGAGCTGTTCCTGATAGGATGGGCTCCGAGCACTGGAGACGCGGATTGGGGGCTTAGACCCCTCTTCTACTCGAAGATGTGGGCTCCAAAGGGCGCTAACATGTGGTTCTACAAGAATGATGCCGTCGACGAGCTGATAGAGAAGCAGATGACTCTGCTGGGAGACCAGAGACTCCAGGCGCTGTGCCAGGTCCAGAAGCTGATATGGGACGATGCACCTACGATATTCATGGTTGTCATGTACGACTCCCTCGGGATGAAGGATAACGTGAAGGGAGTAGTCTATCTGCCGACCGAGATAGTCGTGCTGAAGTACGCCTACTGGGAGGGCTAGGAGTAGGGCTGCTCCCGCTGAGGTGCTGGAAGGTAATGGCATCGATGTCACAATACCTTTTTAAAAGATTTATTTTTCTTATTATAACTCTTATAGGCGCGTCCTTCATAGTCTTCATGATCATCCACCTCCTACCCGGCGATCCAGCCCGTATACTAGCCGGCCCGGAAGCTACAGAGCAGGAGGTGGAAATGATACGACGCCAGCTAGGACTAGACAAGCCCCTCCTAATCCAGTACATCGACTTCATGGAGCGTATAGTTAGAGGCGACTTCGGCAGGAGCATAATAACCGGCAAGCCAGTCGGAGAACTCATACGATACAGGTTCATAAACACGTTGAAGCTGGCGCTCGTCGGCATCACCATATCCTCAATCATCGGCATTCCACTAGGCGTGGTGGCAGCACTCAACAGGAACAAATGGATCGACCAGGCCGTCATGGGCTTCGCAATCCTGGGCGTGTCGACGCCGATATTCGTGATAGCGATATTCCTCATGCTCGTATTCACTGTAAAGTACCACATATTCCCGGCCACCAGCGTTACAGGCGAGATAACCTTCAAGCACCTCATACTCCCGGGTATAGCGTTAGCCCTCTATGGAGCCGCGCCGATAGCGAGGATGACTAGGGCGACCACGCTCGAAGTGCTGGGCCAGGAGCACGTAACCGTGGCCCGCGCATTCGGCTTGCCCGAGAGGCTGGTCATATACAAGTACACGTTGAGGAACGCCTTGATACCGGTTGTTACAGTGATAGGACTGATCTTCGGGTACCTGCTCGCTGGCGCCGTGATAACTGAGACGGTCTTCGCGTATCCGGGGCTGGGTAGGCTGTTGATCGACGCGATATTCTCCAGGGACTATCCATTAGTCCAGATAGGTATATTGTTCGTAGCCGCCACGTTCGCCATAGTCAACACCATAGTAGACATACTCTACATGTTGATTGATCCCAGGATAAGGATCTCCGGTGGTAGGTAATGAAGCTGGAGTTATCACCGCAGACCAGGCTCCTGATGAGAAAGTTATGGCGTAACAGGAGCTTCAAGATAGGCTTCCCACTAGTAATACTATTCATCGTATTGGGCCTGATAGCCCCCTACGTGGCGCCATACAATCCAGTTAAAGGGAACCTCAGCGAGGCACTGCAACCCCCAGGGAGGAGCCACTGGTTCGGGACAGACCAGTTGGGTAGAGACATATTCAGTAGGACCCTGTATGGTGCTAGGGTGAGCTTGATAGTAGCTTTCACAGGCATACTATTGGCTGTGATAGCCGGGGTATTGTATGGCGCGGTCTCGGGTTTCCTGGGCGGGAGCGTGGACGAGGTGCTTATGAGATTCATAGATATACTGCTAGCGTTCCCCGACATACTACTGGCAATCCTTGTGGCGGCCATCGTCGGGCCCGGGCTCCTCAACGTGATAGTGGCTATTGGGGCATACAATTTCCCCCAGTTCGCTAGAATAACAAGGGGCGCCGTCCTGGCGGTTAAGGAGCTAGAGTATGTTGAAGCGGCAGAGGCTATAGGAGAGTCTAGGCTGTCCATACTCTTCAGGTATATCCTTCCAAACAGCATGTACCCTGTAATCGTCCACGGCACGCTGAGGACTGGGGCGAGCATACTTACCGCGGCCGCGTTGAGCTTCCTAGGCCTCGGAGTTCAGCCTCCTACACCGGAGTGGGGCGCTATGATTAACGAGGCAATGAAATACCTGGACATCGCCCCGCAGATGTGGATATTCCCCGGGCTCTTCCTAACGATAACAGTGCTCGGATTCAATCTAATGGGAGACGGGCTCAACGATGTACTGAACCCGAGGATAAAGGAGTAAGGGGGGTGGCGTCCATGGCTCTTCTCGAAGTGAGGAACCTCTCGGTAACATACATCACCGACGAGGGCGAGGTCTACGCGTTAGACAATGCCTCGATAAGCATAGAGAAGGGCGAGATAGTCAGCCTAGTGGGGGAGTCTGGTAGCGGTAAGAGCACTATGGCGCGTTCGATCATGAGACTACTCCCATCCTATGCAAGGGTCGATAGCGGCGTCGTATTGTTTAAGGGCAGGAACCTGCTTGAACTCGACGAGGACGAGATGAACAAGATCAGGGGCTCCGAGATAAGCATGATCTTCCAAGAACCCAATACAGCGTTAAACCCGGTATTCAAAATAAAGGATTTCATGACAGACGTCTACCTTGCCCACAACCCAGACGCAACCAAGAAAGAAGCCATAGAGAGGTCCATCGAGCTACTGAGAGAGGTCCGGATACCGAGCCCTGAGAAGGTGTTAGAGCGGTACCCCCACGAGCTGAGCGGCGGCATGAAGCAAAGAGTACTCATAGCAACGAGCCTCCTGAACAACCCCGACCTGCTGATCGCAGACGAGCCGACCAGTGCCCTAGACGTATCAGTACAAGCCCAGATAATAGCCCTCCTCAAGAGGCTCCAAGAGAGGAATAAGATGAGTGTGCTCTTCATCACCCATAATCTCGCAGTCGCGGCGCAGATCTCGGATAGGATAATAGTCATGTATGCCGGCATGGTGATGGAGGACTCTCCGGTATACGATTTATTCGAGGAGCCACTACACCCCTACACAAAGCTACTCCTCAAGGTAATACCAAGGATAGGATCAGAGAAGCTGGAACCCCTCCCAGGCTCGATACCCGACCTGAGACACAAGATAACAGGGTGCCCCTTCAAGGACAGATGCCCATACGCGAGGGAGGAATGCGGCAAGAGGCCGCCGCCAGTCACCATCGGGGGGAGAAGGAGGGTCTATTGCTGGCTGTACGGAGGGGAATAGCGTGACTGGCGAGCTCTTGGTTGTAAGGAACCTGAAGAAATACTTCACCGTCAAGGAGGGCCTGAGGAAGACTAGGACCCTTAAGGCGGTTGACGACGTCAGTTTCACCCTGGAGAGGGGAAGGACGCTCGGGCTGATCGGCGAGAGTGGAAGCGGCAAGACCACCCTGGGGAAGACGGTCATCAGGCTCTACACCCCAACCAGCGGCAAGATACTATTTGACGGCGACGACATAACCTTCCTGCCCAGGAAGGAGCTGAGGAGATACCGTAAGAGGATGCAGATCGTATACCAAGACCCTTATTCGAGCCTCAACCCCCGTATGAGGATCAAAGACGTCATAGGAAGGCCTATGAAGATCCACAAACTAGTCTCCAGCGAGAGAGAACTCGTCGATAGCGTGAAGAGGCTGTTGGAGGAGGTAGGCCTGCCGAGCGACGTCATAAACAGGTACCCCCACGAACTGTCCGGGGGGCAGAGGCAGAGGGTCGCTATAGCCAGGGCGCTCGCCACAGAGCCGGATCTAATAGTCCTGGACGAGCCGACCAGCGCCCTAGACGTATCAGTACAAGCCCAGATCCTGGACTTGCTCAAAAGGATACAGCGGAAGAGGAAGACCTCCTATATCTTCATAAGCCACGATATAGCTGTCGTCAACTACATGAGCGACTATATAGCGGTAATGTACATGGGGATGGTGGTCGAGTCGGGGCCTTCCGAGGACCTCATATCAAACCCGCTACACCCCTACACGAGGATGCTCATAGGAGTCATACCACGGCCAGACCCGCGGAACAGGATAGAAGTATCCAGCGAAGACCTAGGAGAGCCAAAGCTACCACTAGACCCGCCGCCCATATGCCGGTACCACGATAGATGCAAGTCAAGGCTCCCCGTCTGTGGCGCGAGGATGCCCCCAGAAATCCGAGTCCGCGGAGACAGGATCGTCAGGTGCTGGCTATACTCGGAGAAACAGGAAACCCGGACGACCCCGCCTAGGAGATAGAGCTATCTTTCTCAAGCAATTATAGCAAGATGCGGAGAAAACTACTAGAACTGTCCCCACCGGAAGCTGTCATGCAGGAAACACTACAACCAGGGAGATAAACGAAACGGGGAAAAGAAAACTATAATTCTCTGTAATGTTTCTACTCTCTCGGATGAGGAAGTCATTAAACCCGACTATAACTCGCGGAGGTATCCGTTACCTTGTTAACAACCCAAAGCGAGAAGGGGCTACGACTTACTCTGGTGATAGCAGTACTTGCCCTAGCTATGACATCGTGCCTGGTTGTAGCAGGGTGTGCCGGCTCTCGTGGATCGCCGGTCCGGGCCGCGTGGTATCTGGAGGAGTACGTCTCTGGTGCTGGAGGGTATCCCGTGGGGGATTGCCGGCTTGTCGGAGGCTATAACACCACCCCCACCTACAAGGTCGAATATAGAGGGCTCGTGCTAACTACAAACGGCTCGGTGATAGCCACCACGAGCGAGACTGCGATCATCAACGTCTCCGAGGCGACCCGGCCGGTGCCAGTCCTAATGTACCAGTGTGGAGACCAGGCACTCCTCAAGATAATCGACCCCGCTGCTGTCAACGCGACCCACGTCATCGTAGGTATAAGAGTGTATAGAGGGCCTGGGGTCGAGGGGAACTTCGTCATAGATGGGTCTGGGGTCTACTTCAAGTTCCCAAACAACACGATAGTCCGACTCGACACCAATGAATCGATAAGAGTCAAAGTCGACAGGGAAGGCACCATACTAGTAGGGCCCGGGAAGAACCTAGTGACCATAGAGTTCGAAGCCCACTACAGAGACTCTACTACGAGAACCTACGGATTCACTGCAGCACTCGCCTCTCTAGACTACACAGACCTAAAATAAAATAAATATAAAGACTATTCGAGCCAGTCACCAGTCTGCAGCTTCTCGGGAATATACACGTCCGCCAGGAAACGGAGACCCTTACTAGCCATAGCCTCAATCTCCAACTTAGCCTTCTTCTCCAAAAACATCTTCAACTCCCTCCTCCAACCACGACTCCTAAACCAACTATACCTCATCAACTCACGAGCACGACGCAAGTCAACATCCTTAGCACGAATAATAAAATTCCTCCTCTCCCGCTCACTCAAATAAGGCCTCTTACCACGATAACCAAAAACATCACTCATAGAAACACCCAAAAACCTAGCCCGAGGAGTAGCCAAACGCTCACTCTCATAAGACAACTGAATACTACCAACCTTAAACACACTATAAATATACCAGCCATAAGGATCAGAGTTATGATATAAAATACCAAAATTCCCGATGAATGTGTTGCTCGTCGGAACCGCAAAATCGTAGACGTATCCCTTATACCCTACAGTCCTGACACTCCTCACTCGGACAACGGAGATATCACTGGATACAACAAGGGCATAGTCGTCTGGCAGATAGCCGCTCGCCTCTCTAACGAGCACGAGTTTAGCCTTTGAGATCCTCTTCTGAGTAGGCTTGTAGGATATCCTCCTAGAGTTCATCAACTTGATAAGGAGCTTCTTTAAGCTATCGTTGATTGGTAGACTGTAAGTGGGATCCGTCGGAAGACCCTTCAACCGAGACTCTACAGGTCTACCCGTTAGATACTCGTATATCTCAGGCGGAGTTCTCGCGTTACTTTTGCCTATCCTAATAATGTAGTCATCGCCATTAATTGTTACTGAAGGATTAACGCCTAGAGATAGCAACAGCAAAAACAATTGCTTGACCAGTGTCTCGCTCCTCGATGCATATATTATGTCCCCGTACTTGTCTATCGAGCCGTCGCCATCGATGAGTCCCTTTATGAATGCAAGCTTCACGTTCCTTGTGGCATTGAGTATAACGCCTGGTATCCTCTTTTCGCAGGACGAGGCTATCAGTCCAAGGGAGTCGAATGCTTTATAGAGTGTAGCAGAGTTTATCCATATCCTATACTCCGGCTTGTCTTCTCTTTCAAAGACGTACGGCTTTATATCGAATTTCTCCTTTAGTATATTTATTATCCTCTTAAACTTATCTTCTTCATCCCTGTTTAGACTAATGGTGAGGTGGCGAGTATAGGCTGTTGAGCCCTCGGCAACATAGATACCTATAAACCACGCTAGATCCTCGTCTAATTCGAGTTCGACGGGTATACTTATTCTACTCTCGCCAACAAGGAAGCGATCACCACCTGCCTCTCTAATCTTGAACCGGCCAACAACTTTTCTTGCTAATTCTTTGAAATTAATGTGACTATATGTTTCTGGGAAATCGGGTAGTTTTTCTGTTACTATTATGTGGTCTCCTGGCTTTATGTCTCTGGCCGGTATTACCTGTATTTTCCCGTCTCTGAATACGAATAGGCTGTGGGCCTTGGTGACCCTCACAACCCCGCGGCCATGGGTCTCGATCTCCAGTATCTCGTCATCGATGTAGTGCCTGTAGATGTAGCCCACCGGGGTCCACTCGACCCTACCAGTCACGGGGTTCCAGCTCGGAACCTCTATTGGGAGCTCTATCCTCTCCCTTGAAACGCCCGGGGTGAAGTGTCTCCCGAGCAGCTCGCCGATGGGGGCCGCGTGCACGAGGCCCGTGGCCATATCCCTTACGACCACGACTTCGTCCTCGGGGATGGAGTCGGTCAGGATGTATATTGGGAGGCCGAGCTCCTCGTTGAGGCGGCGGACGAAGCGGCGGGTCGCCCTATCCGGCTGCCCGGCTCCAGTGACTAGGAGCGCCCTATACTTGTCCCAGAACTTTATCCTGTGGAGCTGCTGGAAGACGGCGTCCTTCTCCACGACTAGCACGAACTCGGCGTCAACGTCTAGGAACTCTATGAGGTCGGGGGTAGACTCGATCGCATAGGCGCCATGGCCCATCCGGGAGAGGTCTATGACGTCGCCCCCGCTACGTATGGTCATGCGGCCGACGACCTTACCCTTCTCCTTGGAGAGTATCAGCATGTCCTCGCGGAGGAGGCCCGTGTAGACCTCTATGTCGCGGATCGCAGCGTCGCTCTCACTCTGCTCGTTCCAGGTATTCTCCTCCCTCCTCCTACCCCGGAGGTCCCTATAGACTATAGTGTGCTTCCCCCTGTAGTAGAGGTCCCTTATAGTGGGGTACTCGTTCTCGACGAGGGCCTGGTATATTATGGCGGCCATTAAGAGGGTCTGCATGAACTTACGAGTCTCACCCATGTTGAGGAACTCACGCCTAATCTTCTCCTCGCCCATAACCAGGATACCCTTCTCCGGGTCAAACCGCACGTTACTCAACGTACGCTTAGGAATCTCCAGGACCGGGGGCTTAGACTCCAACAAGTCCCGAAGGATCCTGGAGAACCTCTCGTGGATTACCCGGGCAGCCCTCCTCCTAGCCTCCAAGTCCACCTTGTCGATACCGCTACCGCCGCCCTGCAACTACAGTACCCCTACAATACCCTCTAGCCGGCTCCTCTAGATAAGGCACGCGGGGAGGCAATTAAAGATATAGAGGCCATGGGCCCAGACAACGTAAATAACGTAAAACCATCAAAAGAATAGAGTTCCCGCTACCTGCACTCACCCCACGGTAAATCCCCCGGGGTCACGAGGTGATAACCCCCGCCCCCGCCAGCTCCCCTGAGGTACAGTACCGGGGTCACAGGATAGTGACCATACCTGGCTGGTAGGAGCGAGGGCACAAGGTTCCTCAACCTCCCCGCCAGCCTCTCCGCATCCACCCTGGACATACTGGTCCATTTAGCCTCCACAGCCAGGATCCTCTCATTCTCCTCGTCGATAACGACCCAGTCAACCTCCCCACCCCTATGGAGAACCTTCCCAGCCCTCGAAGCGTTAACCCCAAGCACCCGAGCCAAGTGATACGTTGCATGGTACATGGCTAGCTCCTCCCAGCCCTGGGCTACAATCCTGGCATACCACTGCCTCACCCTAGGCGAGTCCCCCTCAAGGGCGTGAGCCGGATAGCTAAGGAGTGCCCTCAACGGCTTGTCAACTATAGAATACAGCCTCCTCCTACCCGGGGAGAGCAGTGGGACTTCCCTTAACACGCCCAGGGCGACGAGCCTCCTGGCGTATATGCTGGCGTGGCTAGACGGGAGTCCCGCCCTAGCGGCAGCCTTCCCCACGAGAGTCCACGGAGCCGCGGCCATCGCCTGTAGAAGTGCCAGGTAGGGGTGGGGGTCGCGGAACTCGTCCCTGAGGGCGAAGATGGGCTCGTCACCCAGCAGGCCCTGGGGCCCCAGTAGCTCGTGCCAGGCGTCGAGCGGGGTCTTGGAGGGATCTAGGAGGCGTAGATAGTAGGGGGTCCCTCCGAAGAGCGAGTATGTCTCCACTAGCTGGCTCGGCGTGTAGCCCGGGGCAAAGGATGGGATGCACCAGGGGCTCAGCTCCTCTATCCTCAGCCTCAAGCCGGCTCTACCGTAGAGGGGTGCACCCCCGCCTAGCACACTCCTCTCAATAACGCCCAAGAGGCTGCCAGTAAGCACTAGTAGTAGCTTGCTACCGGGTAGTACGTGGTCTACGAACCACTGTATATCGCTGACCACGCCTGGATCCGTCCGGGCCCAGTAGGTGAACTCATCTATTACTACAGCCGCCCTCTCCCGTACAAACCCCGCCGTGAGGCTTAGAAGGCTCTTTAGATCGCCTACGCCGGAGGCTCCAGGTACACCCAGCTGCTCTTCTATAGCCTGTGAGAGGCCCTCTATATTCGCCCTGTGGCCCCAGAGCCCTGCCTGGTAGTATGCGTGCCTCTTCCCGCGGGCCCACTCTAGTATGAGCCTGGTCTTCCCAATCCTCCTCCGGCCGTAGACTACGACCAGCCCTCCCTTCTCCCAGGCCTTGTCCAGCTTCTCAAGCTCGCTGGCTCTATCCACTAGGCGTCCGGGGTCTACCAAACCAGTCCATCCTACATCTACATGTAGGACTTCTAGATTATATAAACTAGGGTGTAGCATGGCGTGTTACAAAGGCTGGTAGGCCTATAGGCCGCGGGCCCGTGGAGGCTTGGGAGGGGTACACGGGCCCGTTACCTGGTCTCGACCTCCTTTATGATGCTCCTAACCACCTCCTCGGGGTCCACATCCTCCTCTCCCGTACCCGTGCTGGGGAGTTCTATCGTCTTAGCCACGAGCTTGACCAGGGCCTCGATCAGCTTCTCCTCGTCCTCGGGCCTGGGAGGACTCCACTTCTCCGGCGGCTTGGAGAGTATCGCGAAGCTCCTCGCGACCTCCGGTATGTACTTGGCCAGCGTCACTATCTTCCTCCGGATCTCGGACTCCCTCCTCTTGCGGGAGAGGAATAGCCTTAGCTTCCTGGCCACATCCCACACGCCAGCCCTTATCTCGGACTCTATCTCCGGCACGTCCCCGATCGACTCCTTGCCAGCCTCCTTGTAGGGTATGCGGGTGCTCGCTATGTGGACCAGCACGGCCAGGGGGGCAGGGAACTCTACATAGTAGTTCTTCCAGTTAACGCTTGACACGACCTTGTAGGACACGTCCTCCCTCTCGCCGTAGAGTAGCGGTATCTTGTTGGCGTACCTCAGCAATAGGGGCTCGTCCCTAGAGGGGATTGAACCGCCATAGGCGAGGCCGACCTCTACAATGAAGGGATGCCCCATATAGGATCTAGCAGGTCTCGTCACAGCGGCGGCGAACTCGGGCCTGAACATCCTCTTCAACCCAATAACTATCAGGTCCTCGCCTATAGGGGACAGGTAGTCGCTCCTAGGCCCCCTGAAGCCCTTGTATTCCCTGAGCCTATCCACGAACCTGACCAGCAGCTGCTGGTACTCCCGCCTCAACAGGGTCTTGGGGCTCACGTTGGGCCTCACGCCCACGCTCTTGAGGAACTCCTCGGCGCTCTTAGCGCCGACGCTCTGGAACTCGGTCACGAGCATGTCCTTAATGGTCTTAGCGGTCGTCGACTGGAGTATCATCTTGAACTGCTCAAGGTTCACCCCGTGGGGATGGGGCTTGGCCTCCCTGGGGGGCCGGGGCATCTTCCTGGTCATACGCGGGAATATGTACACCTCGCCCTCGGGCGTCTCCAGGTAGATATCCGCGTAGGGCGCCACTATCGCCGTCCTCTTAATATACTCTATGACCCTGGAGCGGGCCCTCCTCCAATCCCCCTCTATGGTTATGGAGACCCGGGTCCCGTGCCAGGAGCCCTTCTTCCTCCACTGCCCCTCCTCCACGATCCTAGGCCTGTTCTCGTTTATGTCGATGAACAGCCTCTTCATGTAGACGTAATCGGAGTCTCCAGTCGACGAGATGACCGTGACGGGCCTGCCAGCAGTCTGCTGCCCGTAGATCACCGCCGCCTTGACCCCGAGGCCGAACATGCCCCTAGTCTGCCTTATGACGTACTTGCTCGAATACAACACCCTGCCGAACGCGTCGGCCATAACCGTGGGAGGGACCCCTATACCATTGTCCTCCACTGTAACGGTATACCTGTTCTCCTCGAAGCCCTCGGCGCTACGTATAACCACCCGTATAACGGGGAGTATACCGTGAGTATCAGTGGCGTCGAGAGCGTTCTCCACCAGCTCACGGATAGTCTGGTAGACCGCCCTCGTCGGGTTCGAGAAGCCGGCCAGCTCCTTGTAACGGCTGAAGAACTCCGCCGGGCTCATAGCCCTATACTTCTCCACAACACCCTGACGCTCCGACTCCACGGCGCCCCTAGCAGCGCTCCCGCCAGCGGCCCTGCTAGCAGCTTTCCCCGGCAATCCCCCTATACACCCTCAATCGGCGATTCGACAGTAGTAGTGCGAGGCGATCGACTAAAACCCTAATGCACCACGTGGAGGCCTGGAACCCTGTTGACGAGGTAGAGTATGTCGAGCCAGCGGACCTCCGCAAGACCCGGCCCCGGGGTCCTCTGCACAACACCCCAATCCCCCCGGGCCATTGCGTCAGCCACAGACCTGGCCAACGACACGAGAGGACCCGTCTTGGAGAGGACCGCCTCAGCCCCCGCCACCACTGTGGAGGCTTGACCCTCTTCCTCCAACTGCGTCGCCCCTGACAAGTCGACCCTGTCCCTCAGGTTCCTCGCCTCAAGGAGGGTCCCCCGTAGCTTGGGCTTCTCCAGCCTGAGGGGCTTCACAAGCCTCCTCCCCCTCGGCATCCTGTACTCTACCCGCTCCCCGCCGTCCAGAGCGGCTAGGCTCTCCCTGGCCTTCAACGCGTACCCGGTGGCGTCCCTCGCCCTGTACTCGTCCATTACAACAACGGTATCGGCGGCCTGGAGCAGTGCTATACTGCCGCTAGCCACTATGACCACGCTCACCCCCTTCTCCTTCAGGGCTGGGGCGAGGTCGCTTATCGAGAGGAGCGTCCTCTTACCCGTGACCTCCTCAGTCCACCTATCCCTGTGTATGAAGTTAGTCGCGGTCCAGTCCTCGTCTATAAGCAACACCTTAGCCCCGGCCTCCATAGCCTCCTGCACGCTCGCTATAGCACTCGTGGCACCGCTGGCATCGCTAGTGCTCCAACAGCCAGGGTCCTCCAGGCCGGGGAGGTGCTCCACCCAGGGCCCCATGTCGACGCACGAGACCCACCGGCCGTTCTCGCTCTGAATCCAGACCGCATCCCTACGGGTCACGACTAGCTCCCTGCCATCGCCTGGCACATGGTTCCAGACGCCGTGGGCGATCGCCTCCAGCAGGGTAGTCTTGCCATAGAAGGCCGGGCCCGCTATCAGGGTGAGCCCGGTCCTCAAGCCCATGCCACTGACAACCCTGCCAGTGGGTAGCTCGAACTCGACCCGCAGGCTCGGGGGAGACTCGAAGGGGACCGCATCCCGGAGGGGCTCCTCGCACCCCCCACACGCCCTCGGAAGGATACTGCCGTCTCCTACAAAGGACACGAGCCCCCGAGGCTCCAGCAGGCCCCGGATATACTCCTGCTCCCGCCAGGCGTCGACGTGAGGGCGGAGCCGGGGGTCCCCTAGGGCCCTCACGACCTCGTCAACGAGGCGAGGGACCCTCTCAAGCAGGAGCTCGCCCGCCACTCCTCCCAGGACACGCCTCCTCCTAGAGGGTAGGCCGAGCCAGAGCCTCAGGGTCAGCCTATAGCCTCCCGGGGTCTTGCCTAGGTGGACGGCGCTCCTGCGCAGTATGACGGGGCCCGGCCGGGGGACCCTCAAGAGTCCGCTGTGCCCCTCGCCAGCGCCCCTCATGGAATACCTGCCAGCGATCCTGTGGGCCCGTCGTAGTAGGAAGTCCTCGACCGGTACCGGGTAGCTTTCCAGGCCCCTGGGGATCCTGACCCGAGTCTCTACACGTATAATGCTGGGGGGAGCGAAGGGGTCTCCCTGTACCCTGTCAACCACTACCAGGTGGCCGTCGACCTCTTCCCTGGCCCCGGCGAGATCCTTGTAGGCCTTGTACCCCCTACCGTCTATCCGCTCCAGTATCCGTCTTATCACTACGCGCTACCTCCCCCCATACCGTCCCCCTCCAGCCTCTATTATAGAGCCTGTGCCGGAAGGGGGGCTTGTGTGGAGGGACCCTCCGGGGGTTATAGGTTGATCACTCCATCCCTGACCAGGACCTGGCCCCCTACAATCACGGTGGTTTTGAGCGGGAGCACGTCCACGTGTATCGGGCACTTCCACCCGGCCCCGGTCCTGCCGCCTAGGGGTCGCCGAAGGCGATATGGGCCCCCGGCATTTTCTCGTCGTGGAGCATGTTCCCTATGGGCCTCTCGATGTATGGGTTTCCTCCGATCCCCAGCTCGCCTACCATGAGCCCGCAGTCATGGGCGGCTAGGTATTCTTCTAGCTCAGCCGCTATCCTCCCTCCCTCGACTCTCTCGACCCGGCCCCTGGACACCTCTATCATGACCCTTTCCCGGAGCAGGCCGTATTTCATCGAGAAGTAGTCCCCTATGACGCCGTCGACAACTATCACGCCCTCGGCATTGGAGGGCGTGGTGTAGACCTCTCCCGGAGGCCAGTTACCCCACTCTCCCCGGGGTATGACCCCGTCATCGACAACCCACCTGTAGGATCCGACCTCTAGGGTGACGTCGGTCCCCGCCTTGGATGTGACCCTGACCTTCGACGCGTCCTTTAGGGCCTGGTGGATGTCGTGGATTACTTTCCTGATCGAGCCGCAGTCCCTTACCTTGCTAAGTATATCCATGGTGGCTTTGGGCATGTGCACGTGGCTAGCGCCTTTGCCCGTTGGGGCTTCGATGAGCTTGCTCCGGAAGCTGAGCTCGCCTGGCTTCACCCCTGCCACGTAGAAGCTGGCGTCGAACCTGGTTCCTTCCAGTAGGTCCTGGAGCCCCTGGGGGACCCTCTCCAGTGGCCTCCCATACGTGTCTAGATCCACTTGGTGCGACTCGACGCCTAGTGCCTTGGCCGCATCCACTATGACGCTCGCCACATTACTGCTACCGCCGTCGTATATGACTAGGATCCCGTCGCTCGGCGGCGGGTCTATGCAGGACACCATAGCCTCAGATATCCTCGACACGAGCACGTCCCTGTCCACAGCAGGCCACCCTCCAAGGAGGCCCCTAGCGGGACCCCCGCTGTATGGCTGAACGCGACGGTAAAATCTGGCGTGTACGCCTAAGGTCCGTGTCCAACCGTATTATAGCGCTGGCTGGGCTTAGATGCTAGTAGGTGCCTGTGCTTGGGTATCGCCTCGAAGCTACGCGGAGCACTGGGTAGGGACAAGGTTATCGATGATCCAGGGATTATACGCCTCTACACTAGGGAGCCCAGCGGTCTTGAAGCCGAGGGCGTCGAGGCCGTTGTCTTCCCCGAGGACGCCGGCGACGTTAGGAAGCTAGTACGGCTCGCCTATAAAATGGAGTTCCCCGTCTATCCCCAGGGCAGTGCGACCAGCCTGTCGGGCAACGCGTACCCCGTGGAGGGCGGGGTCGTCGTTAGCTTTGAGAGGATGAGGAGGCTACGCGAGGTGAATATAGTAGATGGGACCGTCGTGGTCGAGCCCGGCTTGAGGCTTGACGAGCTGAACAACGCCCTAGCCAGCTACGGCTACATGTTCCCCGTGGACCCGGCTAGCAGTGCAGTAGCCACGGTTGGAGGAGCCATAAATAATGGAGCCGGTGGCATGAGGGGGGCCAAGTATGGTACTATGAGGGACTGGGTCCTCGGCCTCGAACTCGTGGTGGCCGACGAGGACGCGAGCCTGGTACGCGTCGGCTGTAGAACTGTGAAGTGCAGGCAGGGCTATGACCTGACCCGGCTTATCGTGGGTAGCGAGGGGACCCTGGGCCTCGTCACCGAGGCGGTGCTAAGGATCACCCCCATACCAGAGCAGGTCGTCTACATACTGGCGTTCTACGAGAGGCTCGAAGACCTGGCCCAGACCGTCATCGAGATCAAGCAGGGTAGGGTGACGCCCTACATAGCAGAGTTCATGGAGGCTGAGACCGTTGAGAGGGCCAAGCGCCTGGCCGGGGTAGAGTTGGATGCCAGGGGCCACATGCTGCTGGTCGGCGTCGACGTCTATAGGGAGGCGGCTGGTCGAATGCTCGACTGGCTCTCCTCTATAGCGGTTGACAATGGGGCCCATACACTCTATAGGGCCTGGACCACGGAAGAGGCGTTGGAGAAGGGCCTCTTCTCGATCAGGAAGAACCTGTTCACCGCCCAGGTACACTATACCCGTGAGAGGCTGGGCGGGGCCGGGAAGGTCATGGTCCTCATAGAGGATATCGTGGTGCCGCCCAGCAGGCTGGTGGAGGCCGTGGAGGGCCTCGTGGAGATATCGAAGAGGTACGGGTTCACCATGATGCTCGGGGGCCACATAGGCGATGGGAACCTGCACCCGGCCGTGGGATTCGACCCCAGGGATTCGGAGGAGCGTAGGAGGGTTGAGGAGTGGTACCACGAGGTCATGAGACTAGCCCTAAGGCTTGGCGGTAGCGTGAGCGCGGAGCACGGCATAGGGACCCTCAAGAAGGAGGGCTTGGAATTGGAGGCTAGACACCGGGGGAGTGAGAAGCTCCTGGAACTGATGAGAGGCGTGAAGAGGGTATTCGACCCGAAGGGCATACTCAACCCGGGCAAGGTAGTGTAGGGCCCGGGGAGGGGTGGCGGCTTGCAGAGGGACCCCCGCGAGTATATACTGGCGGAGGCCGGTAAGTGCATGTTCTGCGGCTTCTGCGAGGCCCTATGCCCCACTCTACCATTGGGCCCCCATAGGGGTTATGGGCCCCGGGGCCGGGTGAACCTGGCCCTAGCCATAGCCCGGGGGGAGGCCGGCTATACTGGTGAGGCTATTAACAGCCTCTATACATGCCTCTTATGCGAGGCGTGCCACTTGAAGTGCCCGGCCTCCCTGGATATAGTCGGCGTCGTGAGGGCTGCTAGGGCCCTCTACAGCCGTGGACTCTAGGAGGGTGTCTCGGTTGCTTGACGTTAAAGAGATACTCTTGATGATGGCCGAGGAGACGCGTAGACGGGGCCTCCCGGTCCCCGTCAAGCCCGAAGTCATACATGAGTGGAGCAAGGGCCTAGACCTGCCCCGGGAGGGCGACGCCCTCCTCTACACAGGCGGGCTCTACCAGCTGATGCCCTACATAAACGCCATGGTCAGGTACCTTGAGAGGCTTGAGGGCTCCCGGGCCTCAGGGCTCCTCCTGAGGGCCGCTAGGAGGCTGAAGTTAACGGATCTAGCAGGCGTCTTCGCCAAGCCCAGCAAGGCCGAGGTAGAATACTCTAGGAGGGTCCTCAGGGCCATAGTAGAGCTGTTAGCCGAAGCCGGGGTTAGGATAGCCTATAGACCCGATCTAGACGGGTACAGTGGAGTGCTACTCTACGATCTCGGCCTCGAAGAGGTTTTCCGGGAGCATGCAACGCGGGTCTACGAGGCGCTGAAGGGGACCGGCGCCCCCCTGGTAGTGACTGTTGACCCCCACACCACGCACGTGCTACGGGAAGTCTACCCAGAGTATATCGACGGCTTCGACCTGGAGGTCAAGTCATACCTTGAGGTACTGGATGAGAGAGGCTACAAGCCCGCGTCCAGGAGGGGAGGAGGCGATATCGTTATACACGATCCCTGCCTCTACGCGCGGGGCCTGGGTATCATAGCCCAGCCGAGGAGGCTCCTCGCGGGCGCCGGTTACAGGGTTGTCGAGCCGAAGAGGTCTGGGAGGATGACCTACTGCTGCGGGGGGCCTATCGAGAGTATCGCGCCTAGGCTCTCTAGGAGGATAGCCGAGGCCCGGTTCAGGGAGTTGAGGGAGAGGGGTAGGAGGATCGTTACCCTATGCCCTATATGCCACGCCAACCTGTCACGGGTTGCGGACGATGCCGAGATAATCGATATATCGCTACTGTTAGCCGGTGAGCGGGGTTGACGGGCATACAGGATGTTGTAGATAGGATCTATAGGGTCCTGGGGGACGAGTCCTTCCAGCAGGCCGTGTGGAAGTCTAGTGTACACGCAGAGGAGAGGGTCCCCCGCATACTGGAGGCCTACCAGTATGTTAGGAGGCTCGCCGAGGAGGTCCTGGAGGCTAGGAAGCGTAGCCTTGAGCGGCTAGATGAGTTGATAGAGGAGCTGGTGAAGGCTGGGGAGAGGCATAGGGTTAAGGTCTACCTTGCCGGGGACGCGGTGGAGGCCAGGGAGATAGTAGGGGACATCGTGGGGTCTGGCAAGCTAGTGGTCTTCTCGAAGAGCATGGTCGCCGAAGAGATAGGCCTGAGGGAGTACCTGGCCGAGAAGGGCAACGAGGTGTGGGAGACGGACCTGGGCCAGCTCCTGATACAGCTTGAGGGCTCGAAGCCCATGCACACCACGGCCCCCGCCATACACTTGACCGTTGAAAAAGCCTCTAAACTGGTTAGAGAGAAGCTAGGCCTGGAACTGCCGAGGGACCCCAGGCCCGAGGACATAGTCTCGGCGGTTAGGGGGTTCCTGAGGGAGAAGTTCTCCAGAGCCGACTATGGTGTAAGCGGTGCCAATGCCATCGCCGCCGACACGGCTAGCGTTGTATTGGTGGAGAACGAGGGCAATATACGGCTCGTGACCGGGCTCCCCGAGAGGCACATAATTGTCGCTGGCGTTGAGAAGGTGGTCGACACCCTCGAAACCGCGGTCAAGCAGGCCATTGTCCAGGCCGCCTATGCGGGTCTATACCCGCCCACGTACCTTAACGTGATAAGTGGGCCCTCCAGCACCGCCGACATAGAGCATAGGCGCGTATACGGCGCTCACGGCCCCCGGGAGGTGCACCTGGTTCTCGTCGACAATGGGAGGACTAGGGCTAGAGGGACCCTCCTCGGAGAACAGTTGAGGTGTATAAGATGCGGCAGGTGCCAGTGGGAGTGCCCGGTGTGGAGGCACACCGCCAACGTCTGGGGAGGCCCAGTGTACGGCGGGCCCATGGGGATCAACTGGACTGCGATAACCCATAGCATGGAGGAGGCCGGGGCCCTCAGCCTCCTATGCCTCCAGTGCGGTAGGTGCGATGAGGTGTGCCCCGTGGAGATACCCTTGTCGAGGATAATACACTGGCTCAGGAGGAACTACGTCGCTGGCCTCCTAGCCGAGGCCCCTCCGGGGTAGCCCTAGGTTGCGTGCTATTTCACCGGTCCTCTCCAGGTCTACGATGCTATCCGTTAGGTTCCTCAGGTCTATGACCGTTACGCTCACGTAGTCGTTCATCACGGCCCAAACGTCGGTCCCCTCGGCCAGATCCCAGTACCTCTCCCTGAACCCGTGCGCCTCGGGGGCCACGAATCCGTCTACCCTCTTCAGCCTGACCCGGTAATTGTTCCACGCTAGGCGTGTCGCCATGACGCCCCGGGGGTTCTCGGGCACGTTGAGGTTCACGAACTCGCCCGGGTCGAGTACTGCTAGCATTGGGACCAGCCTGGCTGCGAGGTTCGAGGCTAGATCGTATTCACCCGGGTCTACTCCCTTGTCCGTGGCAAGGCTCACCGCAACGCCGGGCAGCCCGTTGAGCGCCGCCTCCATGACCGCTCCTATGGTGCCGCTCGTTAGTAGGTCTTCCAGCCCTATGTTCGGCCCCCTGTTGACCCCGGAGACAACGGCGTCTATCTCCTCGTCGACGAGTAGGTTTATGGCTAGGTAGACCGCCGTCGCGGGGGTTGACTCGACCCACCAGGCTCTCCGTGCGCCCTCGTACCTGGCCTCCCCATACCTGGCCCTGACCTTCAACGCCTTGCCCATACCACTGGCGGGGTCCTTTGGGGCCGCCACGTATACAGTGTGGCCTGCGTTGTTCAACGCCTTGACTAGGCTGTAGATGCCTGGAGCCTCTATGCCGTCGTCGTTGGTGACTAGTACCTTCAACGCCGTGCTCCCATGGAAGACGCCTCGCTCCAGGTTATAAGTCCCCTTGGTTGCTTGGAGGAGTCGGGTCTACCGCGCTGGGACCGTCTCTACGGCGTCTACCGGAGGAGGATGCCTTTGGCGAAAGCGGCTGTAGTCGGCGGGGGCATTGCGGGGCTCTCTGCAGCGTACTTCCTGGCCCGAGAGGGGTTTAGCGTCGACCTATACGAGATGGAGTACCCCGGCTATAGTGCCTCTGGCAAGAGCGCTGGCATATTGGTGACTATATTCGAGGAGGACCTATTGAGGCATGTCATCGAGACCTATGAGTTCTATAGGGGGCTGCCTGGATCCGAGGGGAGGATCGTCGAGAAACCCGCGCTATGGGTCGTCAAGAACAGGGAGTGCGCTGAGAGGATCATGGAGATACATGGGAAGCTAGGCCTATCACCGCCCAGAACCGGTATAGAAGATCTCGGGATTGACTTCGACCTCGGAGGAGACTATTACGCGGTTATAAAGACGTTCATAGTAGATACTGGCTGGGTCATAAACAGCCTCTACTCCACTCTAACCAGTATGGGCGTGAGGATACACGAGTCCAGGGCGGTTAGACGCGGCCCGTGGCTCTACGCCGGGGAGGAGAGGCTGGAGGGGCCGGTTATCGTAGCCGCTGGGCCCTGGACGCCCCAGCTGTTGCCCGAGGTATCCGGGGCGACAGTAATCTACCGTTGCCAATTAGCCAGTGTAGAGGGACCCACCCCGGGGATGGTTATCGAGGACGACTCCCTGGGCTACTACCTGGTCCCAGTTAGCCGGAGCCGGTTCAACATAGGCGACGGGTCCAATGCCGTGATAGATGATCCGTTCGAGGGGTTCAAGCCCGACCCAGAGGATACATACAGGGTGCTAGAACAGTATGCGAGCCGGGTCCCCGAGGCCTGGGAGTCCAGGATCGTTCAGATATGGTCGGCCCCCTGTATAACGACTGGGGATTCGCTCCCCTTGGCGGCGGAGATCCGGGACTCGGTGTATGCCTTGACCGGGTTTAATGGAGCGGGGATCAGCCTTGCCCCCTCAATAGCCAGGCTATTGGTTGAGAATATCGTTGCCGGCAAACCCCTGCCCAGCAAGTATAGTGGCTTGGATAGGGTTGCTGAGGGGGTCGTTGAACCATATAGTATAGAGTGCTAGCTCCTACACGCCTTTATCCTGGTTCCTGTACAGTTTCCTAGAGGGGTCCAGGATGGACAAGAAGATACTCGTCACCAACGACGACGGCGTATATAGCCTCGGGCTCAAGCTACTCTACGATGCCGTGAGGCCTCTGGGCAGGACCATAGTATTCGCGCCGGAGACCCCTAAGAGCTCCAGCGGACTCGGGATAACCCTGCACAAGCCGCTTAGAGTATACAGGGTGCGGTACTGGGACGTGGATATCTACCTGACTAACGGGACCCCCAGCGACATAATCTATCTGGCGCTGAACGAGGCCGTTCCACAGCTCGACCTAGTAGTCTCCGGGGTCAACATAGGAGACAACACCAGTGTTCAAGTAGTGTTGTCCAGCGGCACCGTTGGGGCGGCTGCCCAGGCGGCTCTCCTCGGCATCCCAGCGATAGCCTTCTCAGCCGCCGTGGAGGACTCGAATAGCTTCGCCGACCCGGACTACTACCAGCGGATACTGAGGATCTCAAGGAGCATATCCGAGTACGTCCTCGACCACGGCATGCCCCGCGACGTGCAGGTGCTAAACGTCAACTTCCCCCGCAGGATAAGGGATACAACGCAGGTCAAGATAGCCAGGATGGCCTCCATAAAGTTCCTACAGAGGATAAACGTGAGCTTCGATCCACGCGGAAACAAGTACTATTGGATGTACGGTACGATGGCCGAGCCAGAGCCCGGGACCGACGTGCACGTCGTGCACGTGGAGGAGAATGTGGCTATAACGCCGATAAGCTTCCAGCTACTAACGACGGACTCGATAATAGAGAGGAACGAGGGTTACTTCAACGACCTCATAGCCAGGCTTGAACGCTAGGGGAGGGGAGGCTTGGCCAGGAGGCTGAGGGATCGAGTCTACGCCCTAGCGTATGCCGAGAAATGGCTCATACTCGGGACTATAATAGGGGTCATAGCCGGCGGCGTGGTCATAGTATTCTTCAACCTCCTAACCAGAGCCGTAGCCTACAGCGCCCACTTCCTGGGAGTCAACCTCGCGACGCAGACCACCGACCTATCCATAGTATTCGCCCAGGCCAGTGACAAGGCCAAGATAGCCCTACTCGTCATAGCAGGGGTCGCCTTGAGCTCCCCCATCGTGTACAGGATAGCTCCAGAGGCCGAGGGGGGCGGGACCGAAGCCGCGATATTCGCCTATCACAAGCGGGCAGCGCTGATACCGTTAAGGGTGCCCATTGTGAAGCTGGTCGCAAGCGTGCTAACCATAGGGACGGGTACTAGCGCGGGGGTGGAGGGGCCCAGCGTCCACATGGGAGCAGGCTTCGGCTCGTGGATCGCGAGGATACTCGGATTGTCGAGGAGGGACAGGAGTATCGCGTTCACAGCGGGGATAGCGGCGGCCCTGTCAGCGGCCTTCAGGGCCCCCCTGGGCAGCACATTCTTCGCGACAGAAGTGCTCTACAAGAGGGACCTTGAGGCCCAGGCTTTCATGCCGTCCTTCGTGGCAGCCCTCGTGTCGTACGCGGTGACAGCCCCCTACTTCAGGTTCGTCGAACCCCTGCCCAGAATCATAGTCGAGCCATCACTGATCTACAGTGTAGGCGGGCTCCTAACGCTCCTAGGCCTGGGATTCTTCGTAGCCCCATTCGTCTACATATTCATAAAGATGGTCACCTCCACAGACCGGGTCTTCAAGAGGCTGGTTAGGAGGCTGGGCCTGCCTATCGAGGCTAAACCGGTGATGGGTAGCCTGATAGCCATCCCATTGATACTGGCGTTTCCAATCATAGCTGGCTCCGGCAAGAAGGCTATCGTGATAGCACTGACCGGGGATATACAACACTACCTGCCCTACAGGGAGGTCCTACCACTAGCACTCCTCCTAGTCGTAGTGGCGCTCTCCAAGATGACTGCCACCTCGCTCATGGTGGGCTCTGGTGCGAGCGGAGGGGTCTTCGCCCCCTCGCTACTCTCGGGAGCACTACTCGGGTGGGCATACTATGTACTCCTCGGGAGCCACGCCACGTTACCAGGCCATGTTTACGCGTACGTGGGGATGGCTGCTTTCTTCGGGGCCGCGGGGAAGGTCCCCTTGGCGGTGTCAATTATAATCGGGGAGATGGGTAGGAACTACTACCTGATAGCCCCCACGCTCGCTGCAGCCTATATAGCTAGGGAGATAACTGGGGAGGCCAGCGTGTACCCGCCGCAGCTTGAGACGAGGCCAGTCATCTAAACCCGGCTAGCATACTCTTTGACTATATCCAGGTGTTGCTCTAGGAGGCCAAGCACCTCCCTAGCCTCGTCCTCGGTCAACCTATGCCTAGCTAGGAGCGCCCTCCATCCCCCACCCCTCCACCGGGGGATGACGTGCACGTGGAAGTGGAAGATCTCCTGGCCAGCGTGGCGCCCCGAGTTCGTCAGTATGTTTACTCCTGGGGCCCCTAGCCTGACCCTGTAGATCCTGGCGAAGGCTGTTGCCACCGCGAATACCTTGGCCGCCGTCTCCGGTGGGGCCTCCTCCGCGGACTCATAGTGGGTGTTGGAGACTACTAGTAGGTGGCCCTTGTCGACCGGGTAGATGTCGAGGAAAACGGTGACGTCGTCGTCCTTGTATACAGTGTAGGCTGGGATCTCGCCCCTGACGATCCTGCAGAACACGCAGTGCTCCACGCCAACCCCACCGTAACGCTGGGCCAGTTACACGGGCTAGTATATAATTTAGGGTCCAGGCGTCAACACCTACCCCGATGTAGAGCGTTGGGTAGAAGGAGGAGTAGAATAAAACAAGAGATCAACAAGCTACTATACAGCGAGGGAGGTGATAACTACACCATCATGTACATAGACCGTACACCCGAGACGGGTGCACGGCTCAAAAGCCTCCCCCTAAACCGGGTGGAGAGAGTGACGGAATGGGCTGTCTACCTCGACGACGAGGAGACCGTGATCCCCCTGCATAGGATAGTGGAGATACGCGACTCCGAGGGTGTAGTCGTTTGGAGGAGATACAGGGGCCGGGATACAGGATAATCGTCGACGACAAGGCAGTCATACCCCAGTGGAACGAAGAGACGAGAACCCTATCCACGCCTAGACTCTACCTTGAGCTCGACGCCAAGTTCAGCCTGGCCGGCGAGAGGATAGCCGGGCTCCTGCTCCCACCGCTTAAAGCATACAGCGATAGCTTGGAGGAGGTAATCAACACCTATAGGAAGAGGGTTGTAGCGGAGCAGGCGGCTGACCTGGTCTCGCGCCTAGGCCCCTTAACCGCCGAGGCCCGCGTCGAGGCATCATTCTTCCCGGCCAGTAGAGCCTACATGCTTTGGAGCACCTTGGGGTGCCTGATAGGCGACGCAATCAATAGCGATGAGACTGTTAGTGCATACCTGGAGCATGCCAGTGTTGCGGGAGTCGTTGAAGGAGGCCTAGTCAAGGTCAAGCCTAGGAGGTATAGGGAATACATTGTATCCAACATTAGGAAGCTACAGCTCAAGACGCTCGGCATGGCTGGCAACGTGGCCAGGTACATGGGTAGGATCGGTAGGATGACGCTCAACTACTGTATCTCGACTCCGGAGGCCCCGGATCCTTCGAGGCACGTGAGGCTTCCAGAGGGCCGGTTCCACTACGAGTGCCCGGGGCCCAGGGAGCTAGCGCGATACTACCTCGGCGTCGTGGAGTCATGTAAGAGGTCCCAGTGGACCTCCTCGACAGTCATATGCAGGGGCGAGAAGGGCGATAGGGTGGCGGTGAAAGAGTATCTTAGGATGATTGTCAAATGGCTCCCCGCGTCGATTGCAAGCTCGCCAGCTCTAAACTACTTGATAACCCCGAAGTCCAGGCTCGCCAACGAGTATAGACACCTAAGGGTGCTCAGAAGCGTTATACCAACGCCCAGGATACTAGGCGTGTGCGGAGACCCGACCAAGGCGGTAATGGTTAGGGAGTTCGCCGAGGGCGAGCCCGTACTCGACAGTGATAAGCCCCTCTACTGGAGGATGTCGGGGGAGGCATTAGCCACTATACACGGCCATGGATACGTCCTGGGCGATCCCAACCCGGGCAACTTCGTCATAGATGGGGACACTGTGGGGCTTGTGGACGCCGAGCAGGCTAGGGGGTTCACGGCCAGGAGGGGGGCCTGGGATCTGATAGTCTATGTCTACTACTCGGTGCTTCTCGGGAAGAGGGGGGATCTCATCGTTGAGGGTCTGAGGGGGTACTTGGACGGGATCGGTGCCCTTAGAGACGAGGTGGTAAGGGAGCTAGGGGATAAGAGGCTCTGGAACTGGCTCAGGATCCTGCCGGTCCAGTATAGGAGGGCTAGGGAGGTCTTCAGCGGGGTCGGGATAGAGCTCACCTGAACGTGTTTATATATGCCAGGTGGCCGTAGCGGGCGTATGTCCTGGCTTTAACCGCTTCTGAGAGTTCTATCCCAGCTGGCTGGCCTCCTTGCGCCATAGCGTCTACTACCCCCATGGCCGATAACTCCTCTAGTATGGGGGTGGGTCCATACACCTCGGGCGGGTTTCTCCTGGCTATCCTCGCTAGCCTAGTTAGTGCCTTCTTCATACCGATCACCCCACTCGTCTATTGCAACCCGTGGTTATATACTAGACTACGACTTTCACGGAGTTACTTAAGTGGGTTGCTACACGGTGGGACCGTGTCACACGAGAGTGTAACCGGCCATCACCAGCGGTTTCAAGGCTAGATAACGTAATTACCGCGGGGAACGCCCCATAGCTAGAATGATATCACGCCATGGGTGAGGCCAGTGGACAAGAACGTGGCTGCATCAATAGCAATAATACTGCTGGTGATAGCAGTCGCCGCTGTAATGTACGCCAACGAGGCCGTTCCAGCAAATACTAGAGCCACAACCACCCCCTCTACAACCACGGGAGCCGCTAATACCCCCAAGGAAACCACTACAAGTACGACAGTAGAGAGGACTACTAGCACAACGGAGACAGGAGGCAATATGGGAGCATCCAGTGGGAACTCCACCGGTAACGCCGTCACCCTCACCGTGTACAAGTTCAGCATAACAATATACCACGACGATGGAAACCTGACATTGCAAATAGAGTTGCCGAACCCCTGCTACAAGGCCAACCTGACATACCAGGAGAAGGAGGAGACGCTTATACTGGACATAAACTCCCCGCCGCCAGGGACCGTATGCGTACAGGTCCTCCATGAGGAGACCCTAACAGTGAACCTGGGAGAACAAGTCCCAGACCAGGTATTATTGGTGGTGAGGCTAGACGGGAGAGTAGTGGGCAAGGCCACAGTCGAACTGGGCTAGACCCTACACAACCCCCTAAATTTATGCCGGAAGAGTGCAACGTTGGATACTAACCGGTGGATCACAGGATGCCCTACCTGGAGACCCTGGCGCCAGACAGGACTCTCCTGGAAGACCTAATCCTCCTACCCGGCGCTCCAGGCTACGAGGACAGGGTCCGGGACTACCTAAGGGAGATTGCCTCGAAGTACGGGAAGGTCGAGGAGGACAAGATAGGCAACCTACTCCTACACCTCGGAGGGCGCGGCCCGAGGATAGTCATAGCAGCCCACATGGATGAGATAGGATTAGTGGTTACCGGCATAGAGGATAACGGGCTCCTATCCTTCAGGAAGCTAGGGGGCATAGACGACGCGATACTACCGGCTAGGCACGTCCTGGTGCATGGAGAGAAGGGCGCTATACCAGGCGTCATAGGAGCAGAGCCTCCGCATCTACGCTTCGCTTCCCGAACCACCCGGCAGGAGAGCCAGGTGAAGCCGTGGTATGAGTTGAGGATCGATGTGGGAGCCGAGTCGGGCGATGAAGCCAGGGAACTGGGGGTCAATGTACTGGACCAGGTGACCTTCAAGAAGCATATCTCGTATCTAGCCGGTGGTAGATACGTGGCCTCCAGGGCCCTCGACGATAGGGCTGGATGCGCGGCGCTAGTGGAGCTGGCCAGGCTCATTGGCAGCGGCGTTGTAAATCCAAAGGCCGAGGTGATCCTGGCCTGGACTGTGCAGGAGGAGGTCGGCCTCATGGGCGCCAGAGCCCTCAACAGGAGGCTTGAGCCAGACCTCTTCATAGCCGTTGACACCGTCACCTGTTGCCATCCCTCGGTTACGGGTGGATTGAAGCTCGGAGGAGGGCCGGTCCTGAGGGCCATAGATAACGCCTATGTGTCCCCTGCCAGGCTTGTGAAGAGGATCCACGCTACGATAAGTGATAAAGGTATACCCGTACAGGTCTCCTCGGCTGGAGGAGGCACCGACGCGGCGGCGTTCCACGTGGCTGGCGTCCCCTCGATCGCTATTTCATCGCCTCTAAAGTATACGCATAGCCTTGTCGAGAAGATGAGCTTATCCGACTATGCCAACTGGGTTAGAAGCCTGGCTGCAATCGTCGAAGAGGGTCTAGAGCCTTGACGAGGATCCTCTTCTACACTTACTTCCTCTTGGCCATTGCGGTGTTCGAGGCGATAATCGGGTTATCCCTGCAGAGCCTCGGGGCGCTCATAGCCTATAATCTACTCTTGCTGGCGGCATCTATCGCGGCGGGCCTCGTCTATTCTACAAGGTATTCCGGGAGGGCTCGTGTGGCCGGCCTTCTATTGCTAGCCGTTTCGGCTGTCAAGGCCGCTTCCCTCGTATACGATCTACCTGTGGTGGCCGACGCTGTGGTTGACATGGTCTTGGTTATAGTGTTGGTCTCCTCGGTAGCCCTCCTGCGGGGTGGCAGGGTAGCCTTGTTGGCCGTGGTCTTCGCGGTAACGGGCTCTGTCCTGGTGTTTTTGAAGCTGGATCCCTATACCCTCGTGGGAGGCCTTATACTCGAAGCCGGAGCCGCGTTTCTGGCTGCGGGCCATCTTCGACCGGTTAACAGTGGTTGACGCTTGGGGGGACCCTCCGGGAGTGGGCAGTGAACGCGGCATCCCTTCTTTGCCTTTAAATAGTTTCATTGTATTAAGATTTAAATATGGGCTCGACGATACCACTGATAATGCTGGGCAGCCTTGGGAAACTCGTCCCTGTCCTGGAATGGGGGTGTATGGCCCATGGAGTCCCTGGGAAGCGTGTTGAGGGATATACTTTCTAGGAGGGACCCCCATGGATACTACGTCATACCCATCGACATTGAAAAGCTCGACGCCGTCCTGGACAGGAGCAGGGTAGAGGGCTTGAAGATAGTCTACTTGAATGAGCTTGCCCTTGTAAAGACTAGGAGCAGGGGGCTCGCTGAGAGGATCGCTAGGACTGCGGCCCGGCTAGGAGCCCTGGTCGTGGAATAGGCTTCTACCAGGATAGCCCCTGTCTCCTACGACTCCAAGCCTCCCCGGTATTTCCACGCCTATATAATTGAGGGCGAGGTATGTGCCCAGGTACACTAGCGGGGTGTCGCCCAGCGCTATAAGCCACTTCACTATATACTGGCCCACTATTATACTCTCCACCGCGCTCCAGGGGAGCGGGTTTCCACCCATTAGCCTCGGTAGTATGTTGAAGGCTAGCGTGATGAATATCGCCGTGTCTATTAGCTGGCTTACCATCGTCGAGGCGTTGTTCCTGAGCCAGAGCATCCTCCCCCTTGTCTTGGCCTTCCAGAAGTGGAAGGCCCACACGTCGTGGGTCTGGCTTATGAGGTATGCCGTTAGGCTGGCTATGATTATGGTAGCGCTACTGCCTACTACGGCCTCGTAGGCCTCCTTGCCGACGGGGCTGAAGGGGGCGTAGGGGAGTTCTATGGCGAAGTAGTTGTAGAGGAGTACTATTATCTGGGTCGCGAATCCTATTAGGACGGCGGTGCCCGCTGCCTTTCTACCATAGACCTCGCTGATTATATCGGTGAATAGGAAGGTCATGGCGTAGGCTAGTACAGCTGCTGGGGCCGCTACGGTGTATCCTAGTATGTTTGCTGAGAACAGTTTCGACGCCAGGTAGTTGGATGAGACCAGGCTTCCGGTGAACAGTGCGACTAGTACCGCGTAGAGGGTTGAGGCCCTGTCTAGCCGTATCTCGTTCATCGTCTCGATCCACCCTAGCGCTATATCCTGGCCCTAGACGGGATATATTTGTTAACTCGACAACCAATAATATACGCTGGCAATACTATAACGCATGCTCTAATTGTTAAGCAGGGTGATCGTACGAAAGTAATATTCGACCAACCACTCAACTAGTATATGGGGTGCGTGGCGGTGCCGATAGTGTCTTTTAAAGTGGTCCCCATAACAGGCGAGAGGAGCGTGTCCAAGTACGTGGCCGAGGCGGTCAAGGTATTGGTGGAGGAGGGATTCGACCCCATAGTCACCCCCGACACGACGGTCATATCCCTGGACGACCTCACCAGGGTGGGCGAGATACTGGGTAAGATACACGATAGGCTCACTGGCCTGGGAGTGAACCGTGTGGTCACTATAGTGATGGTCGACGATAGGAGGGATAAACCCGGCAGGCACCCGCTCGATCTAGTAAAGAGTGTCGAATCCATGATCAGGGAGGGGAGCCATTGAACATAGAAGTCGTGAATTCTGCCCTCACACTAGCCGTCTTCACGATAGCCGGGATAATGGATTACATCTACAGGGAGGTGGACCCAGAGCTATGGCTCATACCGGCTCCGATCCTAGGCGTGCTGGGGCTCGCCTCGATAATGAATAAGCCCCAGGGCCCGTGGAGCTACCTCTACCTCTATGCAATGAACGGGCTTATGGTATTGTTCGTGGGGTTGATGTACAAGATCGACCTGATAGGCGGGGCTGATCTAGCGGCTGTCTCCTTCCTCGCCATAGCACTACCGGCCGTCCCCAACAGTATCTTCCCATCAGTCCTCCTATCTATTACCTATTCTATTCCATTCGTCGTCGCCTACCTAGCAATCCAGCTATACCGGGCGTGTGGCGTGAGATGCCTTGCCAGGGGCCGGGTGAGGGTTAAGGGGTCGTACCTCGTGGAACACCTTCACTGGTGGATTCCATCGGGTTCCCGCATAGAGGGGGACCCCCACGAGATAATCGCGCGTCTCAATGCTTGGGATAAGGAAATCGAGGCTACGCCACTACTCCCACTAGTAACGCTCCTATGGCTGGGTCTATCGGCTGCCCTCTTGTTTGGAGACGGGCCGGTAGCCAGTTTGCTTGGTGGGTGAAGGGCGTGTCCCTTGACCCATTGAAGGGCTTAGAGGAGCTTGGCGTCGGGGATGTGGTGAAGCTGACACTACCCTTGAAGTCGCGCTATCCAAACCGGATGCTTAGGAGGATAAGATTCGCTAAGGGTAGTATCGGGTACTGGATCGTGTTGTGCAAGGGACTCTCCTGCAGGGCCTGTGGGTTCCCGGAGGAGCCAACCGTTACCATCGAGCACGTGGTTGAACGCGATGTCTTGAGCGACCTGAGGCATAGGGTTCCCGTGGTTACCCTGCGGTGTTGCGGCGAGGTCGTGGGTAGGGGTGCGTGGGATGGTAGCCGTATTGTCTTGGAGGATATAGCTTGTTGGGTCGAGTTGGGTGCCAGGGGCGTGGTTTGCCGGGGTAGAGTTTGTAGTGACGGGTTGGTTGAGTGTGTTAGGGGGTGTCTCGGGTCTAAGCCGGGCCACTCCGCTATTCGACGTCCCTGATGCCCCACTCTGTTATGGCGAAGACCGCCTCTCCCTCGGGGAGGTGAGGGGCGTCTACCACCCTTGCTATCCTCTTGTTGCCCCTGCTCTTCTTCAATTGCACACGTACGCCCGGCGCATGGTATAGCACGTGGCCTCCCACGGCCGTGGTCGGGTCTCCATAGAATACGTCTGGCCTGGCCATTACCTGGTTTGTTATGACGACCGCCACGTTGTATATCTCAGCTAGCCTGGCCAGCTGGTGGAGGTGCTTATTCAGGAGCTGTTGCCTCATCGCCAGGTTTTCACGTCCTGGGTATTCGGCTCGGAAGTGCCCGGTCACAGAGTCGACTATTACCAGCTTTATCGGCTCCCTCTTTAGTAGATCGAATAGTTGTTCTACTATGGCCATCTGGTGGTGGCTGTTTATTGCTCTTATCCAGTATATCTTCTCCATGACTTCGTCTGGGTCTAGGCCCACTCCTCTGGCCATCTGCTCGATCCTCTCCCACCTGAAAGTGCCCTCTGTATCTATGTAGACTGCCTTGGCGTCCAGGCCTCCCTGGTCCTCCGGCAGCTGTACATTGACGGCGAGTTGATGGCAGAGTTGGGTGTTATGTAGTATCAAGCCGTTTGGAGCTATGAAGTTGTGTATACCCGGCACGACTAGATCGTATACCCAGTCATTGTACCCCTCTATCTCGGCGGAGGCCACTCTATATACTTCGACTAGCCCGGATAAGTCGAAGCTCTCTGGGCTCTGAACCTTTACCGTGGGCTTTAGAAGCCTCCGCTTCTCTCCCGCGTCTCCAAGCCCTGTATTCGAGCGGTCGACTGGGATCTCCCTTAGGGCCACGACCCTATCGCCAGGCTTTACCTCGCGGGCAGGCCTCCATTGCGGCTTTCCTTCCCCGCCGAGGACTAGCACTGGGTGGTTTAGGGTGGTCTTTACTTCCACGCCGTTGTCGAATGTTATCTTGACTATGTTCCTAACTTTCTCCCTGTAGATGAACTTCGCCTTGGTCTTCACTAGCCTCATACTGGAGGTGTCAACGGAGTAAACCCAGAGGTTGTGGACTGGTACAGCGTATCCCTCGTCTACGCGTACCTCTCCATTATCCTTGAGGTATTTTTTATAGGCCTCTTCTATGCTCATTACATGCAGCTCGCCGTCATTCTCGAAGTAGACGGTTGTATCCTTTGAGAAGCACTTACCGCTCCCGAATTCTCCGAAGAACTCGGTGATCGTCCTAGTCTCCACGCCACCGCCTAATAGCTCGTCGAGGGCCTTGCTCCCAGTCGTTATCTTTCTGACGTTCAGCCTCTCCATCTTAAGCTCCTTAGCGGTCTTGAAACGTATATCCAGGGCCTCTCTGGCGGCCTGTATTATCTTCTGGGCCGTCGGTAACGGTATACCTGTCACCTGGCTGAGCTCGTGTGGTGTTGCGACTGCGATCGCCTCGATGCTGGTGTAGCCGTGTTCTATCAGCTTCTGGGCGGCATTGGGTCCTACACCCGGGAGATCGGTTATATCTTTTATTTCCTTTTGCTTCTTAGCCATATCTTTCCAGTCCCCCTCAACTCCTCTCCCTATGCGCCAAGGGTAATATGGTTACGGTGCACCAGGGTTCCTAGTCCCCCAGTGCACCGGACATATTCCACGTGCGCCGGGCCTGGAAACCCAAACAATTAACCATATAGCGTACAACCCAGGTAAAAGATAGATAGCCCGACGTGGGAGGTCCCCAAATACAGGATAACTCGTTCACGCGCTTTTTAGACGGGCAAAGAATCGTAAGTAAACGGTGGGGCCACTGCCTTGAGGATACTCTTGATCCACGCCGAGGAAATATGGTACAAGACCCACAAACCCGCGATCAAAAACCCACCCGATCCCCCATCAGAATACGCGAGCAGAAACGCCACCGTAGCATACCTAAGTGTTGAAAGGGGCGATTCCGAAGAGGCCGCCGCAGAGGCCGCTAGAGAGATCCTGAAATATGCCCGCGACACTGTGAAGTCCTCCTCTATAGTGCTATACCCCTACGCGCATCTAAGCAGCAACCTAGAACGGCCGGCCAAGGCGCACCGTATACTAGTGATGATAGAGAGGGAGCTCCGTGGCGCGTGGGAGGGAGAACTACATAGAGCCCCCTTCGGATGGTATAAGGAGTTCAAGCTCCACGCAAAAGGCCATCCACTAGCAGAACTCTCACGCACAATAACCCCCACGGAGGCTAGGGTATGGTATAGGTATGAAGGCAAGCGCATAGACCTGGATAAGGCCATCAACATGAAGCTAGTACCAGAATGCCTCTCCCCGGGGACGTTACGCTTCAGCGGGTTAACAAAGGAGAAAATTGAGTTATTCGGCCTGACCAGGTTCGAATCATGGATTAGCACCAACCTAGTTGCCAGGCTGAAACAGAGGATAGAGGCGCTGCAGAGACCAGTAGACCACTACAGGAACACTCCCTACGTGGATCCAAGCGACATGCATATGGTAGACAAGGTAAAACACCTCTACATTGAAGGCTCTACCGCCCCCCTGAACTCGGTTACAGGCACGCCACTAGCCTCAGCTGTAGTGAAGACCGAGGCCAGTATTAGCGAAATCTTAGAAGAGATTGACCCAGGCATGGTGAAACAGCTACATAGGATCAAGCTGTGCGGCGATGCAGACTGCCTAGATCTGGGCGTGGAGGGAAACCTAGTCCTCTACCAGGGTAAAGCGTGTCTCCCCCTAGGCGTAGAGACGGAGGGCTATACCCTGGTAGGCCCCCTAGGTAATCTAGCCAGGGCGGCGGTGGACTATGAGGCGACAGCTGCAGAGGCCACAGACCACACGCCCACGCTACCAGTATGGCTCCACCCCATAACGGTATACGTGATCCCAGTGGGGGAAACCGTAGCCGACTATACCAGGACTATTGTAAGGGAGCTAGCCAGCATAGGGGCCAGTGTTGTAGTCGATGAGACCACCAAGGGGGTTGGAGCCAGGGTTAGAAGGGCTGGCAGGCTATGGGCACCCTACATAGCGACTATAGGCGAGAGGGAGATGGAGTCTGGGACTGTAACCGTTAGGAGGCGTGCCAGGCCAGGGACCCAGGAGGTCTTACCCTTCAGCGAGCTCGTCTCCGAGGTAAAGGGCCTCCTCAGCCTCTACGGTGTCAGCGGCACCATCCGATACCTTACCTAGAACTATGTGGAAGGTGTTCCTCTTACAGTAGGGGCAGAAATGGTATATCCGGCCCATCTTATCGAGCCTGAAGCTGACTGGCAACTCCCAGGTTCGGCCGCACTCCGTGCAAGCAAGCTTCCACCGAGTCATTGCATGAAACACCCAACATAGCCTCCCAGCCGGGAGGCCTTATACTTTACCTGTCCAAGGACATGCGAGATGTCAAGTACATCTTCTCGATTACCGGCCTCAGTCTTGGCATGAACATGTTCCTCATCAGGTAAAGAGCCTTGAGGGGGACGATAATTCTCTCTCCAGACACCCTATACCCGCAGACAGGGCACTCGAATGAAACCGATATGACTACATCGTTACTGGACTCGCCCGGCCACTTCAGCTTATACTTATAGTCTCCGGGCGCCCCGCATGCCGGACAAGGCCCTACTTCGACAATCTCATGCTCCAATAGAGGGTACACCTCCAAGACATGGCCGAGACCCCACAGGCGGGCCAGTACCCTGTGACTAGTATACCCGGGCGTCTACTATAAAGCGATAGACGCCCGCCTCTACCCCAGGACACCGAGTTCCTTCAGCCTATGCAGGGCCCTTCTTAGAACCCTCCTGACATTCTTCCTCCTATGCACGCCGCCATACAACCTAGTAGCCGTCAGCCTGATGCTATTGGTCCTAGTTAGGTCAAGGAGGATCCTCCTCTCCTCGTCGTCAAGCTCGTCCTTTAGGTACCTGAGCGCTATACGAGCCAAGTCGCCTGGGGATAGCCCTCTATAGGGGTCCTCGGAGGCCTGCTCGTCTAGCCTCCTGATCGAGTCGAATGTAATGACCGACACGTAGTCGTCTAAGCTGATGTCTCTATACATCTTCTTGAGTTCCCTGAATAGCTCCTCTTTGCTTTTGAAACCGTCGAGCCTTGCGTCATCATCCGTTAGGTCTTTCACCTGTTTTACAATTATCTCCCTTATCCTGGCCTTTGCCACGGGCCTGCCTCCCGCGTGTATTATGACCTCTGGGTGCCTTACCCTGACGATGCCGAGCCTCACAGTGGCTCTCTTCTCGCCCGAGAACAGTTTCCCAGCATACTCCCCCTTGAGCATTATATGCCTTCCGAGGAAGACGACCTTCCGTTTTTTACCCTTGCCAGCCACTCCTATTACCCCGTGGCCCCGCCAGCCAGGGTCCCCGGTGATCGATGGTCCACCTCAGACGTTACCAGGAGAGGTGGACCGGGCTGAAATATATGGTGATGTGGGGCCAAAGCGGTGAGGTCGTTCCCTTGGCTGGCGGGGCTCTGCTACCGGGCTTACTTGTTATTTAACTAGCGTGCCTGGTTGTAGGCTCTTGCAGGTGATCTCGTCTGGCGTCGTATAGGGGGCGAAGACTGTTCCGAGGACTATTTTCTTGGGCTTGCCCTCAACCAGGCCCTTCATCCACTCGGGGATCCCGGCTAGTTCCCCGTCACGGGCCACAGTATAGGGTGGGAGCCTACTGTTCTCGCCGACTATGCTTGACGCTAGCACCGAGCCCGCGCCTATCCTGCTCTCCTCTAGGATGACGCTTCTCCTGACTATGGATAGGGGCCCTATTACCGAGCCCTCCTCTATCACTGTTCCAGGGCCTATCACGGAGTTAGCCTCGATCCTAGCCCTGCTGCCTATGAAGGCGGGGCCTTTGACGACAACGTTCTCCTCTATTACCGCGTTGGACTCTATGACGACGCCGTTACCGATCCTAGCCGAGGGGTCGATCTCCGCCCTGCCCCTTATAGTAGTAGAGTACTTGTCTAGCACCAGCCTATACGCCTCTAGGAGATCCCATGGATAGGCTATCTCCAGCCAGTCGCCCTCCCATATATACGCTCCCACGAGCCCCCTCCTGGCCAGAACGTTCATCCCATCCATGAACCCCTTCTCGTACAATATCCTTAGGACCGTCGACTTGCCGATCAAGACGCCTGCAAAGACGTAGCCTCTCCCGGCCCTCCACTCTTCAAGGGTCTCGGTTATCCTCTCCACATTACCCTTCAAGCCCACGCTCACGAAGCCAAAAGTCTCCAGGCCACTAGCTATAGGAGCCAACGCCATGACAACGGGGTACTGGCTCTCGCTATAGGAGTCCAGCAGCCTAGCAGCTATGTTGTTCGGCCTAGCAAGGTATCCTGTGAATGAAAGCAACACCTCTCTCTCAGGGACGTCTTCCAGGGCATGACTTATCGCGTTGTTAAGGCCGGGTTCCTTTTGTGCTACGACCTCGAAGCCCGGTGGAGCCCCCTCTAACGGTATCATTGATGGGTTAACTATAATCCTCCCACCTTCGGGTCTAACCTGTAGGACCTGGCCTATGGTATAGTCGAGTATCCTCTTGCCTCCTAGGCGGATAAGGGGTTTGGGCCTCTTACTAGTCAGTGGGCCCAGCCTCTTACCCCATCCTCCAGCTAGTATAGCCGTCCACACGACGAACACACCCCCGTCTCACTCGACGGTAACCGTCTTGGCTAGGTTACGTGGCTTGTCGGGATCATATCCCCTGCGGACTGCCATGTGGTATGCTAGTAGCTGGAAGAATGGTATTATGCTGAAGGGCTCTAGGAGTATGTGGCTTGTCGGCGGGGAGTCCTGGACCATGATATCCCTGGGCAGGTCCAACTCTAGATTCGCTGGCTTGACTACCCTGACCCACGCACCCCTAGCCCTCATCTCTATGGCGTTACCGGATACCTCTGGGGAGTCGCTGGTGCCTAGCACGAAGACGGGAAAGCCCTTGTCGACGAGGGCTATGGGCCCGTGCTTGCTCTCCCCCGCGGGGTACGCCTCCGCATGGACGTAGGCTATCTCCTTCACCTTCAATGCGGCCTCCTTAGCCAGGTACGCGCCGAGCCCGCGGCCTAGTATGTACATGCTGCTTCTCTGGATGACCCTGGAGAGTTCTCGGGCCTCGGGATCTCCGACTTCTATAGCGTCTTTAACCACAACTGGGGCGTCTCCGATCATGTTCCTTAGGAGTCTGGCCTCGTCCTCGTCTATAACGTTGTTCTCCCTAGAGGCGGCGACGGCGAGTAGTTCGAGGAGCAGTATCTGTGTCAGGTATGTCTTGGTGGCGGCGACTCCTATCTCGGGCCCGGCCCGAGTGTAGAGGCTGAGGTCTGCGTATCTTGAGAGGGCGCTGCCGATCACGTTTGTAACGCCAACCACTTTTGCTCCCCTCTCCATGTAGTGCCTCACGGCTTCCAGGGTGTCGAAGGTCTCCCCGCTCTGGCTGACCGCGACTACGAGGGTATCCTTGTCCACGACCGGGAGCAGGACCTCGTACTCCGATGCTATCAAGGGGCTCGAAATCCTCTTGGCGAGCCTGGATAGGAAGTAGTGTAGGACTAGGCCGGCGTGGTAGCTCGTGCCAGCGGCTACTATGATGACCTTATCAGACTCTACGAGTAGCCTGGCGGCCTCCCTCACAGCCGGATCCTCGATGGACCCATTGTATGTGTCGTAGAGGGCCTGGGGCTGCTCATATATCTCCTTTATCATAAAGTGTGGATACCCGGATTTCGACGCGGCTTCAGGGGTCCATTCGATGGTCTTCGTCCTAGACGCTAGCTCCCCGGCCGGGACCCTGGCTACTCCCTCCTCGTTGAGCCTGTATATCTTCACCTCCCTGGGCGTTATGTATCCGAACTCGCCGTCTTCCAGGGGCAGTATCCTCCTGGTCACGGTTAGGAGGGCTGGGATGTCGCTGGCAACAGCGTTTTCTCCCTCTCCTAGGCCTAGGAGTAGTGGGCTCCTCATCCTGGCGAAGTAGACCCTGTCGGGCTCCCGCCTGTGGACTATGGCTAGGGCATAGGTCCCCTGTAACCTCGATAGCGCCTTGGCAAACGCCACTATGAACTCATCGCCTCTTGCAAGGTATTCCTCTATTAGATGCGCTATGAGCTCGGTGTCGGTCTCGCTCTTCAGTCTATGGTTCCTCGCCGCGAGCTCCTCTCTTAGAGAGGCGAAGTTCCTTATGACGCCATTATGGACGACTGCTATCTCGTCCCTACAATCGGTGTGGGGATGGGCGTTGTAGTCGGTTGGGCTCCCATGCGTCGCCCATCTCGTATGCCCTATCCCGGCCTTGCCCTTCAGGCTGGCGAAGTCTATCTTCTTGGCGAAGTCGTCTATCTTGCCAGCGGCCTTACGTATGACTAGGCCGTTAGACCCCACAAGGGCTATGCCGACGCTGTCATACCCCCGGTACTCCAGCCTCCTCAGGCCCTCGACGAGCAGCTCGGCGATATTGCCACGTTTCTCCGTGGTTAACCCGATGATACCGCACACCAGTCACACACCACGGCTCCTCCAATCTCTGGGATGCTGTACTTTCTAAATTCAGATTAACACGGAGACAACCCTCTCTAATTAATATACATGATGCTATACATAGAATAATCCTATGGGTGGAGTAGCATGCCCTCCATGATGCACCTGCTTAGAAACGGGTTGACCGCGCCCTTCAAGGCAGTAGTATCGCCCGGCAGGGTCTTCGCGGAGATACGACGTTATACCAGGCAGTATGGAATCTACTTCACTGCATCCTTCTATATAGGGGCCTGGCTCGGCATATCCATGGCCACTTTCGTGCTCGTAATGCTCGCCGTGGCATTTCACAGCCTAATAGGCCTCAAGCTGCTGGAGTTCGCCATCGCCCCCCTGGAGGCCCTAGTATATAGCTTCCTGTTCCCGCTCGTCGCCGCGGGCATCGACTCGATCCTGATAATGATCCCCGTACTGCTAGACAGGAACCGGCCGCCCATCCACGCGGTCCTAGCGGTGAGGGCTTCCAGCATGCTACCATACAGCCTGAGGATAGTGTACCTTGCTATAACCGGTGATCTCCACTTCAAGAGCCTAGTCTCGGCCTCCACATCCCCCATAGGCCTGGCACTCCTGGTAGTGGGTTTCCTGCTAACAGCCTATGGACTCGTGAAAGTTGGAGTGGGGAAAGGCTACGCGGCCGTGGGAGCGGTGCTCCCGCTCCTCTACAAGCTGGTAGTGTAGATAGGCTAACTATCGACCGGGGGCATAGAGGTGCTGGAGGGTCCCTCCTTGGAGGGGGCCTCGGGTTAAACACGGCTCCTCACAGCCTGTGCTGAGGTCACGGCCGTTACCTCATAGGCCCCCTGGGAAGTGTTTTATCTAGTGGGCGTCTTATTGTTTAGAGGGGGTCTAGGGCTTGACCGTGGAGATCCTAAGGGTAAACCTGTCTAAGTCGACTGTGCGGGTTGAGGAGCTGGACGAGGAGACGGTCACCCTGTTCCTGGGCGGAAAATCACTGGGGACCCTGTTAGTCTACCGGGAGGTTCCACCGGCCACGGACCCCCTGTCGCCCTCCAACAAGATCGTGTTCGCCGCCGGCTTCTTCAACGCACTCGTGCCCGGTGCCAGCAAGGTAAGCGTCGTGTCCAGGAGCCCGCTCACGGGCCTAATCCACGACAGCTCTGCTGGAGACTTCTTCGGCCCCCTGCTTAGGAAGGCCGGGTTCAACGGGATAGTGGTCGAGGGGGCTTCAAAGGACCCGGTCTACCTCTGGGTGAACGACGGCGAGGCCGAGATCCGGGGCGCTGAGAAGCTGTGGAGCTTGAGGGTCCCTCAGGCCACCCGCAGGATTAGGGATGAGACCAGTGCCAAGGCTAGTGTAGCAGTCATAGGGCCGGGAGGCGAGAACCTGGTTAGATTCGCCCATATAGCCTTCGACGAGGAGAGGGCCGCTGGCCGCGGGGGCCTGGGGGCTGTCATGGGCTCCAAGAAGCTGAAGGGGATCGCCGTATATGGCTCCAAGAAGCCTAGCGTCGCCGACGAAGAATCCCTTTCCAGGCTAGGTAGGAAGTGGTATGACTACTTCGCGTCTAGCGGGAGGTACGCTGACATGCGCACGTACGGCACGACTAACGCCCTCCTATACTCCGCCCAGATGGGTATGAGCCCCAGCTACAACTTCCGGAAGCCGTGGATCCCGGTTGAGCTGGCAGAGAAGCTCGGAGGGGGCGAGGTAAAGAAGAGGGAGGCAGAGCCCCCATGGTATATACACGGGGCTAGCTGCCCGATCAAGTGCGCCCGCTATGCGAAGTCCAGGTTCAAGGGGTTCGAGTTCCTGGTCAAGCCCGAATACGAGAACCTCGCAATGCTCGGAGCCTCAACTGGCGTGTTCGACCTGGACGCCGTGCTCTACTTTAACAGGCTCGTCGACGACCTGGGAATTGACTCTATCAGCACCGGGAACGTGATAGCCTGGTTCCTCGAATTAGTCGAAGAGGGACTACTAGACCCGGCAAGCTATGGAATCACCGCCGAGGGCTTCGGCGACGCGGAGGCCGTCGAGAGGCTGATCAACGACATCGCATACAGGCGGGGAATCGGCGCCGTACTAGCCGAGGGGGTCGCCGAGGCCTCAAGGATACTTGGTGTCGGAGGCGAGCGGGCGGTGCACGTGAAGAAGCTGGAGGCACCGGCCTGGGACCCGCGTGGCAGGAGAGGACTCGCCGTCAGCTATGCCACGGCCGATGTAGGCGCCAGCCACCTAAGGGGATGGCCTAGAACCAGGGATCCCCCGAGCAGTGGGCCTGCTAGGGATGTAGTCAAGAGCATGGCTGACGCCAGGGACTTGGACGCGCTATTCGACACCCTTGGGATCTGCAGGTTCGTCCCCTACCCGAGAGAGGCTATAGTAGAGTTCTACAAGTACGTTACCGGCGAGGAGAGGAGTATAGAGGACCTGCTACTAGTGCCTAGAAGGGCCGAGGCGCTGGCCAGGATACACGCGGTGCTCAGCGGGCTCTACCCGCCCCTGCACGACGACATACCCAGGAGGTGGATGGAGCCCGAGCCCGAGGGGCCCTTAAGGGGTGAGAAGGCGTTCATCGACGAGCAGGATAAGGTGGAAGCCATAAGGGAGTACTATAGGATAAGGGGCTGGCACCCGGAGCTCGGGGTTCCACTGCCGGAGACTGTTGAGAGGCTCGGGTTAGAGTGGGCTCGGGGCGATGCCCTTAAGGCTCTTGAGAGCGCTATGAAGAGGTCCCTGGCCTAAGGGATATACTTAGGATTCTATTATTACCCTCATCTATATATCGGCCTCCAATAACCTTCCTCCCCCGGACTCGGTGCCGGGTACATGGATGGCCAGCTGAAACGCTTGATCATCGCCGGGCTAGCCTGGGGGCTCTCGTGGGGGCTGCTATGGTCGGTCCTAGCCCCGTACCTACGGGGCCTGGGCTATACTGGCAGCCAATACGGTCTAGTGGGGAGCACGGCTGTCCTTTCAAGCGCTGTATTCACTCTGCTTGGAGGGTCCCTCAGCGATAGATACGGGTCTAGGAGCGTGTTGGTGGCGAGTTCGGCGATAGGCACCCTCGCCCTGCTACTAGTATCGACCGGCAGGACCTACCTTGTAGCTGGCGGCTTCTTCCTCAACGGGATGGCTAGTGGCCTGGGCTTCGTCGCCCAGCAGGCCCTGCTGGCCCGTACCGGTAGGGACGAGGAGCTCCACTACACCTACAGCTATGTCTCGGCGGCGAGCACGCTTGGCGGTGGTATGGGTAGCTTCCTGGGATGGCTACCAGTGCTCGCACACCGGTATCACGGTGTGCCATTGCTTGAGGCATACAGGTATAGTATCGTGGCCTCGTCGCTCATACTATTGTTGACGATCCCGGTTGTACTGGGCTTGAGGGAGCGTATCACTGTAGAGGGGAAACGTGGGTATAGCTTGTTGGGGGCCGCTAGGAGGTTCACCAGGAGCTTCTACTTGATAGCGGTCATCAACATGGTTATAGGCTTTGGAGCGGCGATGAGCATCCACAACATAGACTATTACTTCACGGCGAAATACGGGGTGACTAGCGCCGAGCTGGGCAGCGTCTTCGGCCTCCAGGAGCTTGCAATGGCTTCTCTCATGATTGCAATGCCTAGGATCGCTGATAGGGCGGGCGGGGTATTGAGGGTATACCTGGCGGTCAGTTATGCTAGCATACCACTGCTCATAGCGATGACTCTAGTGGATAGCTTCCCGGTAGCTGCGGCGATCTATCTGGTTAGGAGTGTGCTTATGAATGTCGCGAACCCGCTCTTCACGGCCTTCGTTATGAGGCTTGTTCCAATGGAGCTACGGGGCACAGCCTCGGCCTTCCTAAGCCTCTCGTGGACCATACCGGCCGGTGGTGGAAGGGCTGTTGGAGGGTGGCTACTCGACATTGACCTGGAGCTCCCCCTTAGGTTGACCGCCGTGCTATATACTGTAGCGCTGACTATACTCGCCGTCGTCTTCCGGAGAGAAGTCGGGTCTGGGGGTGGGGAGTCTAGAGCTATGGTGGCTCCAGGTTCAGCCTAGACTGGTATCTCTTGTTGGGGCTCCCTTATCCTGTCGGGGATCCTCTTAACCCGGAAGAATCCTATCCTCCATAGCTCCTCCGAGAAAGGGTCCTCGGGCTCTACTATCTCTAGCAGCTCCACCTCGGCGCCCAGGTCCTCTAGGACGTATTTGAAGTCTTCCACCCAGTCGTTTATACCGCATGTGAGGCAGAAGCTCCCATCAAACCTGACGACGACCACGTCACCCTCAATCCTTTCGAGCCTCGCGACGCTCTCAGGCGCCCTATACCTGTTGTAGAGCTCTATAGCCTTGTCGACCAGCCTCTTCAGCTTCAAGCTTACAACCGTCATTCCACTCCCCCGGTGCCCCCTCTCGGCGTGGCGAGTCGAGGGGATTTATTGTACACGTATAGCCTCGCGCCTTCTAAGCCTCTTCCAAGGCCTATAGCATATAGCCTGGAAGACCCTCTCCACGGCGTCGTCGTCTAGATCCGCTATTAATCCTAGACCCGTATCGCCCGGCTTTACAGCCACCATGCTATCCTCATACCCGCACGATGCCCTGGCGATCTTCCTCGCTATGGCATGGCCGTGGGATTCCTCTATGGAGTCGTAGGTGTAGATGCGGTAGCCGATGCTCTCGAACATCCTCCTGCTGGCGATGTTGCCCTCTCCAATAGTGGCCAGGTAGGCCTTGGACCCTGCAATCTCTTCTACGCTCAATACTAGTATCCTACCTATATCATGGCCCCTTGCCCGGGGCGACACCACGACATAGTAGATTATGGTTAGATCGCCGCCTCTCTTGAAGGGGATAGAGTAGTACACTATACCGCCCCTGGGCGCCCCGTCGATATAGGCTAGAAGGTATTCTGCTATCCCGCCTCTGACCGCTTCGACTGCATAGTAGGAGTGCCATTCGCCCATCGACTCGGTGAGCAGCTCCTCTAGGACTCGGAGACTACCCCTTTCTACTACTATCTCCATGCTCTCATTCCTTCCCCGGGATCGTAGGCTACTTGTAACCGGAGGTGATATTAACTTAGCCGTCTAGCTAGGTCTAACATTAATATATAGACTGTCGACACATATAAGTGAAGTGCCGACGGTGGGATCCATGGAGAGCGACTCCTACACAATAGTCAGCATGAGCCCTCTACCCGAATCCTTCTTCAGGGCATTATTCGCGCCCTATACCAGGGAGCTGGACAAGCCACTCGACATCATAGTCCTGGAAGACCCCGGCAACCGCGAGGCGGTGAAGGAGGCCCTAGAGAAGGCCGATGTCGTCATCGGAGACTATAGCTTCAGGTTCCGCATCACGAGAGAGATATGCAGTATGATGAAGAAGGTCAAGCTAATAGCACAGCCTAGCACCGGCTACGATCACATAGACGTAAAGGCCTGCGCCGAGAAGGGGATACCCGTGGCCAACATCGGGGCCGCGAACGCCGTGTCGGTCGCAGAATACACTATAATGACGGCCCTAGCACTCCTCCGCAGGCTCATGAAGGCCCACAACGACCTCTCCAACGGCCTGTGGAGCCAGTGGGAGCTCATGGAGCTAGGCACCTATGATCTCTTCGGGAAGACCTGGGGCGTGATTGGCCTGGGGCGTATAGGCAGGGAGGTCGTCAAGAGGCTTAGGGGGTTCGATGTCAGGATACTCTACTACGATAAGTACAGGCTTTCCCGTAGCGAGGAGGAGGAACTGGGTGTGGAGTATGCGCCGTTCCCCAAGCTACTCAAGCTGAGCGACGTCATATCCATACATGTTCCACTCACCGAGGAGACTAGGCGTATGATTGGCGAGAGGGAGCTGCGGCTCATGAAGCCTACCGCCATACTGATCAACCCGTCCCGGGGCGAGATAGTGGATGAAGAGGCGCTGGCCAGAGCCTTGAAGGAGGGCTGGATTATGGGCGCCGCCGTGGATGTCTACACTGTAGAGCCGCCGGGCCCGGATCATCCCTTGATAAAGGTTAAGGGTGTTAATATAATCACGACGCCCCACATAGCCGGGGCTACAAGCGATGCGAGGACTCGTATAATACAGGTCACCGTGGAGAACGTTGTTCGCGTGTTGAAGGGAGAGAAGCCGCTGAACGTGGTGAACATGTAGCAGTTACCTCAAGGGTGGTTGGATGGCTGGGATAAACCGTGTGGCGGACTATATAGCGGAGTACCTCAAGGCGCTCGGTGTAAAGAGGATATATGGGATTATAGGGACTAGCGTGGTCGACTTCGTAGACGCGCTCTATGACAGGAGAAGCGATCTCAGATACGTCTCGGTGAGGCACGAGCAGGTAGCAGTCGCCATGGCCGACGCCGAGTACAGGTCAAGCGGGCAGCTGAGCGCGGCACTGGTACACGCGGGGCCGGGATTCCTCAACTCCCTTATAAGCCTCGGTGTAGCGTACAAGGACAAGGTCCCCCTCATACTGTTGTCTGGAGGGGTCAAGCGCCGTCTATATGGAACCGACTCATGGCTGGAGGTAGACCAGCAATCCATAGCGAAGAGCCTCACACGGGCTACGGTGAGGATAGATGATCCGGAGGACCTAGAACGCAGCCTCGGGTACCTCGTGAGGACGGCCTTCACGCCCCCCAGGGGACCCGTCCTACTTGAGGTTCCAGAGGACCTCTGGAGCAAGCCAGTTCCAGCCAGCCGCCTCCCAGGAGGCCTCTCAGACCTCATCCCAGAACCTGCGAAGCCGCCAGTCGATATAGTGAAGGAGGTGCTCGGCGACCTAGTGCGGGCTAGCAAGCCCCTGATCTACGCTACTGGCGAGTGCGTTGGAGACGGTGTGAACTCTGTGATAGACGAGCTCGCTGAGAGGCTCGGGGCATACGTCGTTACGAGCGGTAACGGGCGTGGTGCGTGCAGCGAGGTCCACCCGAGGTGTCTTGGCAGGGTCGGGTTTGGCGGAGGGTCCCTCCCAGCGGATAAGGCCTTTGAGAGCGCAGACTATATACTAGTTCTAGGCGATGAGCTAGACGATATAGCTACCTACGCCTACACAGTGTATCCCGAGGGCGATATAGACATCGTATCAGAGAACCCGGTCGTCGAGAAGAGACCAATATACTATACCCGCTTGGTTAAGGCCTCGCCGTACCACTTCGCGCTGATGCTATTGGAGGAGGCCAGGAAGAGTGGTGTAAAGGAGGACAAGAAAGAGTGGGACGGCGAGATAGCAGGATACAAGTCCGCCTGGGAGGGCATGCTGGAAGAAGCCGTTGAGAGGAGATACGAGGGCTTCGCCAACCCCTCACTATTCTTCAAGAAGCTAAACGACCGGATAGACGAGGACACAATAATAACCGGGGGACAGGGAACCCACATAGTCTACACCTACGACTTCCTAAGGATAACGAAGCCCGGCAGGTTTCTAGCGGCTACAAACCTGGGAGCGATGGGATACGCCTTCCCCGCCGCGCTGGGGGCGAAGCTCGCGAACCCAGAGAGCGAGGTCATAGCCGTGGTTGGCGATGGAGAGTTCATGATGACGCTCCAAGACCTGGAAACCGCTGTCCGGGAGGGTATCCCCGTTAAGGTGATCGTAGTCAACGACAACTCCTATAGAGTCCTCCTGCTGAGGCAGAAGATGCAGAAGAGCGGCAGGGTGTATGGAACCATCCACACCAACCCCAGCTTCGAAGCCCTAGCACGGGCCTTCGGCGCCGAAGGAACTACTGTAGGGAGCGATGAAGAAATCGACTCTGCCATAAGGGATCTCCTAGAGGCGGATAAGCCTTTCGTCCTGGACCTGCTCATCAGTCCAGAGGACCTGCCGCCGTTGAACCTTGAAGGCAGCCTTAGGATGGCAGGCGGTTAGAAGCAGGAGACAGCCTCGATCCCGAGGCCCACGGGAATTCCACTATCTTCTCCTGGAAGCGCGTATAACCCTCCAGCACTCCCATAACTTTCATACAGGGTGCAAAATAATTGGCTAGACGGGCCGGGATAGGGGCTATAATGATCCTACTCGTTCTCGCAGCAACGCTCCCCCAGCCGGTTGCGCACCCAGCCAGCGCCGGGGAATACACTAGTATACGGGAGTGCAGGGCCTACATTGTAGCCGTGGCCTCAAATGGCAAGGGCGTGGCCGGCAACCTGACCGTTAGGATAGCATACCCGGGGAGCGGTAAGGTCTACATATCCACGAGCCCTGCATCCATGGTTGACACGCAGGGGAGTGCAAGGATAGCAGCTTACGCGGCCTCCCTGCTAGCGGGGGTCGATATGACGAGGTACGACTTCTTCTATGATATCGAGTCGAACTCTATAATCGTCGGCGGTCCAAGCGCTGGCTTCGCCATGGCACTGGCGACGCTACTAGCTCTAGAGAACCAGACCTGCACTGCCTCCTACGCCGTGACCGGCATGATCCAGCCCGATACTAGTATCGGTCCAGTCGGCGGCTTGAAGGAGAAGCTGGAGGCGGCTGCTAGCGTTGGGGCGAAGCTGTTCATGATACCGGCTGGCCAGGAGGTCTACACGTACTACCAGACAAAGTATGTCCGAGTTGGCCCCTTCGTGTACGCTGAGAGAAAGCCGGTCAAGGTAGACCTCGTTAAGATGGGCGAGGAGCTCGGAGTAAGGGTGGTGTCTATATCCACGTTGAACGAGGCATTTACCCTGTTGACTAACAAGACCCTTGTCAGCCCCACTCTAAAGGCGCCCGTCCCTGGAAGTGGCGCCTCCGACATGCTAGTCGAATTCGTATACACAGCGAATGGAACCGTAGAGGACGTACTAGACAGCATACAGCATAGCGATGTAAGATTCATACAGGGGTTAGAGGCCAACGCGTCCGCCAGGATGAGGGAGGCGCTAGACCTGTTGAACCGTGGAGTCTACTATCCGGCGGCGCTCGACGCCGTCGACGCCCTCTCCTACGCCTACCAGGCAATGTACGCTGACATAGCAGTCTCCAGCAACCTAAACGTGACTTCAGCCGTCGCCGACGTGAACACCTCTATCTCCAGGGCATACGATACCCTGACAGAATACAGCCAGAGATCCGCCTTAAACCCCCAGGCGGTCGAGAGCCTAGCGAAGGCATGGGCCAAGCTAGGCATCGCCACATACTACTACCAAAAGGCGGTCGACTCTCTCGAAAAAGACAATGGCTTCTATTATCTGCCACGGACGTTCTTCGGAGGCGTGATAACATCGCCGCTGGAACTCCTCGGTAACGCTAAGTCTATGGCCGTCTGGGCCATGTTCTGGGCAAACCTATCCACGAGACTGGTAGGAGCGAGCAACTATACTGTGAGCAAACAGAGCCTAGAGGAGGTCGCACGCCTCTTGGAGGCCGAGGCTAGGAGTACAACAGCATACCTGCAGACGCTGCTAGAAGAGGCAGGAGCCGGGGCAAGTCAAGCGGAGTTGCCAGCGTTCCTCGTCGAGCTAGCATCCACTACTAATAACCAGATAGCGATAATCGGCTACTCTATAGAATCCATATCTCTCACTACCGGGGTTATACACGAGACGTTCACTCTCGACCCAGCCAGGACCTCGCAGGGGCTAGAACAACTAGCGGCGACACTCTACAACAGGACAGGTAATGCCTCGCTACAGATCCCTCTCCTGCTGGAGCTCGCTAACGCTAGCAATGACGCCAAGACCAAGGTCATGGCTAGTAGCCATGCGATACTCTACGGGTGGCTAACATGGATGCTATCAAATGAAACCAGCAAGATAACACATCCGAGGCCAGAACAGGTGCAGCAAACGATGACGACAACGACTACACAAGCCGGGAGCACTCATGGAGGAGAACAAACGAGGACCAGCGAATCAAGCGGTGGCGCACAGAGTGGTACTGGTAGAGAGGCTAGCCCAGTGTATGGCTTGGTCTTGGCTGTAACGGCGATATTCAGCGTGATGATAGGAGTGGCTATCGGTAGCATGTCTAGGCGTTCATAAAAACAATGTAAGCCCCCGGCTCTCGCTCGAAGACCCGCCCGAAGGGTCTCTATCCCCCTGGGGACGGGTCCCCCCGGCCTTCTGGCCTATTTGGATGTTAGGTACTCGTGTATCTTCTTTGCGGCGTCCATGCCGCTCTTCAGGGCCGGTCCTATTAGGCTTGGCCCGTGTCTTACGTCTCCAGCTGCGAAGACGCCTTCCCTGGTTGTCATGAAGTTGTCGTCTGTCACTATGGTTCCGTGGGGGTCTACCTTGATCCCGCAGCAGCCGTCTTTGATGGGGGGCGTCGGCAACACGCCCACAGCCTTCAATACATAGTCGAACTCCTCCTCGAACTCGCTTCCCTCGATCGGGACTGGCTTCGGCCTCGCCTCAGCACTCACCTTGACCAGCCTCATTCTAACGAACTTCACTATCTTCTTCCCATTCTCCTCCTTGAACTCCACGGGCTGCGTCAGCTCCCAGTACTTAGCCCCGGCTGCTATGAGGTTGTCTATCTCCCTCTTACCCATGGGAGCGTACTCGGCCGACCTTCTATAGCTCAGGACTACCTCGCGGACCTTGCCCTTGAACTCCTCGTAGGTCAGCGGCATTAACACTGCGTCTGCCGCGGTGAGTCCACCGCCTATAACCAGCACCCTGCCCTCTAGCTTCGGCACGCTGTCCCACGGCTTGTAGCCGTACTTGGCCATATGGACCGCTACTATCCACTCCACGGCCGGGTAGACCCATGGGAGGTCTTCTCCTGCAACGCCCATGGCCCTGGTCTTCCAGGTCCCGGTGGCTATTAGGACGGCGTCGTACTCGTTTATCAAGTCCTCTAGGTGGACTCTCTCCCCTGGAGCCACTATTTCGTCCATCAAGCCGAGGTCTCCTGTCATGTCGACTTTGGTGCGTAGTACGAACTTCACGCCAGCATCTATGAGCTCCTGGATGCCCTTCCTAACTGGTCCCTTTGGTATCCTGGTCATCGGTATCCCGAATAGGATTAGGCCTCCGGGCTCTGGGTTCTGGTCGTAGACCACGACCTCGTGGCCCCGGCATCTTAGTATGCCAGCCGCGCCTAGGCCGGCAGGGCCTGCCCCGACTATGGCTATCTTCTTGCCTGTTGGCGGGGGGACTTCCTTGCATCTGAGGAACTTCACATCCACCACCTCTAATTTGTTGTCCGTGGAGAACACTATGTTGCATAGAATTAAAACGGATCAAGATGGCCTAGTCCATACAAGGAGTCCCGGGGGCCTCACCCGGGGGCTTGTACGCGGTGGGAGCGCGCTAGCCGGGGGCTATGATCTCGTCGATAACACTACGCCATAGTCTAGCCAGCGTGTCGGGTTCGTAGTCTATTATGCCCTTTTCTGTTACTGCCTTGGAGATGAGGCTTGGCTCTGTCTTGTCGAATAGTGGGTAGCGGATGGGCCCGTAGCCCGGTGACATGTAGCTTCTCTCCTCTATGGGATGGGTGTCGCAGGTCGTCTCCGGGTGTATCTTGAGTAGGTCGAAGACTGCTAGTACTGGCTTCTTGTAGAGGCCTGCCAGCAGGGCTATCTGGCGTGTGCCAACCTTGTTCACTAGGCACGCGTCTCTCGTAACAGCGTCGGCGCCAACGACTACCACGTCCGTCTCTTCTACGGCCCTATACATCATCGAGTCCGGTAAGAGCTTGACCCTGAGGCCAGCGTCCCTAAGGGTCGATGCCAGCACCGCCCCCTCGCCTCCAGGCCTACTCTCAAGGACCGTCACATGTGGCTTCCTATCGGCTGACGCTAGAAGGACTGCCTCGACCGAAGAACTGTAGCTGATCGTGGCTATCTTAGCATCTACTGGCAGCTGGTGTCCGAACTCCCTGATCAGCTCTATGCTCCTCTGCTGGTGCTGCATGACTCTTCTAACCACTTGCAGCAGGCTAGCTCCTCTAGAGCAGGCCTCTTCCAACACATAGGCCAGGTTCGCTAGTGGGGCCATACTTCTATTGGCTGAGAGCACTAGAGCCGATACCTCGCCTATGTTGCTGCAGCTTATATTTCCCTTCTCAAGCTCTTCTATGACAGCCCTCGCTATGGTGTAGAGGCTCCACCTGGCACCTCTTATCCGCTCCCTCCTAACACTCTCTACAGCCTCTGATAACGATGCTAGAGTCATCTTCACGTGTCCCCGGGCATCCGCCCTCCTAGTGTCTTCGACCGTCTAATATACAACTTATCCCTGCCCAGCCCCCCAGGGCCCCGGTTATCGCCGTGCCCTCATCCTCCCCAGAAGAGTTTCACGATCAGGTCGACTAGCTTGGCCAAGTTCCTGTAGTAGCTTGTGCTCGGCTCATTGATCTTGCCTGCTAGGGGGTCTTGCAGGCTGGAGGGCTTCCCAGTTATCGCCTCTACTATCAGGTCCTTTGGAGCCTGCAGGACTAGGAACAATGGTATTATAATTATCAGCGATAGTATGATTATCGATGCCAGCTTTCTACCCGGCTTCTCCGAAAGCAACTGGCTACTAGGCACGGTCCTTGTCAGGGTCGAAGCTATCAGTTTGAGTGGAATCCACGATATTATCGTAGACGCGATGGCCGCTGCTACGGGCATCCAGGTCCCAGCGTGCACACCTAGCCTATCGACTATCCCCTGGATAAACGCTGTGACCAGGGAGTAGACAAGCGGGGCTGCTAGCATCGTCATTAGCAGGCTCAAGCCCCATTCGAGCGCAGGATACTGGGGGCCCTCGAACCGTGCTAGCTGTTTCTCCATCCCCGCGTATTCTATGTTGAGGAGGGCCTTGGCCGCTTCTCCCCGGGCCTTCATGGCTACTATAAGGTCCGTGGCGCTGCGAGCGATCCTGTAGAGTAGCGCCGCTAGTATGGTTACAATCATTACCCTGTATAATAGTGTCGATTTTAATAGTGTAGCGATAGCGTATGCATCCCACTTGAAGGGAGGAGTCCAGCTCATGGCTTCCCTCAGCAACCTCCCGGCCCCATAACCCGTCAATACGAAGGAGCCGTAGAGGACGACCAGTGCAAGAAGCCCTATGAAAAGCCTGGAGAGGCTAACTACCCTAGTCTCCCCTAGAAACGCGTAGAGGCTTCCCGAGAAGTAGACTAGTAACAACGCCGATACTAGATGCAGAGGGTCATAGGGAGATAATGCTAGTGCCGCTAGTATTAGAACGCCGATAAGCCAACGATCTCTAGGCCTGATGAACGCCCATAGGGCTATGGCGTAGGATAGATACCTGGCTTCTAGGGGAATCACCCCTACATAGGGGATCCTAGACGACGATAAAGCTGTCCCGGCTAGATAGGCGGCTATAGCCAGTGAGAGGAGGTAGAGCGCTCCTGATAGCACTCTGGCTATGCGCCTCGCGTCCAGGACACCTTCACCTCCCCGCCCTCTAAGCCCACACCAATAAACTTCAAATTCATCTCTTTAATTAATGGCGAGAGCTTGGAGGCGACCTCCTCTAGGTAGCTCCCCGGAGAAACCACTATTATGAGGGGCCGCTCCCTAACATACTTCTCCATGTACTCGCGCAGAATCAACGCTACATTGCCCGGCAGAGGAGACTCTGGGGGCGTATTAGATATTCCATCGACCACGCCAGCGAACCCACGCGGCCCCGCCAGAGGGGGGACCACCACGGGTTCCTCCACCAAGCCGATAAACCCGATCTGCCTGTTAAGCCGCGACAACGACTCCGCAAGGCCAGCAACGATCCTGGCTAGCCTTTCAAAGGGCGTCCTACCGGGTTCTCCCCTGTCGCCTAGCGGAGAGGGGGTGAATAGTATGATGGCGGGGCTTGAGGCCTCCTGCCGCATCTCCTTGACAACGAGGGTGGATAGCCTAGCAGTAGCCTTCCAGTCGATCAACCTCGGGTCATCGCCTTCCTGATACTCCCTCACCATGTAGAACTCGGTGCCCCTATGCCTTGCCGTCAGCCTCACGATGGCTGGCAAATCGCCTACAGCCTCCTTGCCGAGATCAGCGTACTCTATCCTGGGCGTCGCCCTCAAGTACGAGTCGCCGAGGGGCGTGAACTCTATCGCCACCCTATAGAGTCCTAGGAGATCCGTGATCCTGGCAGTGGCGCGGCCGAACCTTCTGAGCCCCGTCCTCGCCACGACCTTGTAATTGACGTAGAACCTCGTCCCCGGGAGAACTATCGCCTTGACACTGGTCGACCCGACAACCTCTACATTAGGCGGCGCCTCGTCCCTCAACTCGACTGTCAACGGGAGTACAGTGATACTGTCCATGTCGCCTTGGAACTCCACTAGGGCCAGTCTACCCTCGACCGGCACGCCTGCGACTATCCTCTGGGTCCTCCCAGTCACCTGGGAGAGGCCTGCCTCGACAATTAACAACCCCGCCAGTGGAACCATGGATATCGCCAGGCCGAGGCCGAGCAGGTATTCCGAGGAAGAGTATATGCCCCAGGCTAGCAGCACCAGGCCTACCAGGATGAGTGTATGACCCTCCCTTGTGAGCCCCCTCTCTATTATCCTAGCCACGGCTAGTCACTCCAGGGAGGGCTTGGCGTCGGCTCGCTCCCGAGGACTTGTTGAACGATCCTGGCCTGGACTCCGGGATCACTGGCGGCGCCGGGTTTGGGGAGGATTCTATGGGATAGGACTGGTATGGCTACCTCCTTTACATCGTCGGGTGTCACGTAGCTCCTCGCGGCCATCGCTGCCCAGGCCTGGGCAGTCCTCATGAGGTATATTGAGGCTCTCGGGCTGGCGCCTAGCCTGGCTAGCGGGTGTTCTCGCGTGGCTCTAACGATCCTCACGATATAGTCTATTACCGGGTCCGAGACCCTCACCCTCCTTATCGTCCTCTGGGCCTCTAGTATATCGTCTCCTGAGGCGACGGGGTTTATGTTGAACTCCTCTATAACGTCCACCCGCTTTAGTATCTCCTTCTCCTCCTCGTAGCCTGGATACCCTATGTCAATCTTCATTAGGAACCTGTCGACCTGGGCCTCGGGCAAGGGGTAGACGCCCTCGAACTCTATCGGGTTCATGGTTGCTATGACTATGAAGGGCCTCGGCAGCTTGTGGGTGACGCCCTCTATGGTCACCTGGCCCTCCTGCATGGCTTCTATGAAGGCGCTCTGGGTCCTAGGGCTGGCCCTGTTGATTTCATCCGCCAACACTATGTTCGCGAATATGGGTCCCTTCCTGAACCTGAAGTCGCCTGTAGCCTGGTTGTATACCATTGTCCCGAGTATATCGGCTGGAAGTAAATCCGGCGTGAACTGTATCCTCTTGAAGTCCAGGTTCAAGCTCATCGCAAGCGACTTGGCCAGGCTCGTCTTCGAGACGCCGGGCACGCCGACGAGGAGAACATGGCCTCCTGCGAGGAGCGATGCGAGCAGTAGCCTTAACTCGTGTTCCTTGCCCACTATAATCTTTGATACCTCGGAGATGATCCTTGAGGCTACCCTCTCAACTCTGCTAACCTCGACCACTACCTCCACCCTTTACCACGCGTTGCGCCTCCTCATAGTCATAGATTCCTGCAAGCGAGAGATACACGACTAGACTAGACTCAAGCCTCCTCTTAACAAGCCCCCATACCGGGAGGAACCTCGAAAACACCCTCATCCTCTCAACCCTACTACACTCCCTGACTATAGAGTCCTTCAACCGGTTTAGCTCGCGCTCTACATTATGGCTTACCCCGCTGACCGGTAGCTCCAGGTACCTCGAAGCTATAGAGCATAAGGGCACGACACTGTCGAGTGGGGCGAACAGGGTCTTCAAAGAAGAGAGGATGGCGCCGAACCCCGCTATTCTACTACCACGTCTTCCCTCTTTCCCGGTTCTCGGCGGGAGCGATGAGTAGAGGGCCGCTGACGCTAGTATAGAGGCTATACCGGCGATGAGTAACGGGGTCAAGCCCTTCTTCGCCATAAGAGACGTGGCCACGGACTCGGCCTTCCCGTAGAGCCGCGAGGCCGCCAGTAACAGGATCGATGGGTGCAGGCTGAGGATCAGCTGCACGTTCTCGTTGCCAGGAGCCACATAGAGTTCCTCGTCCGAAACCACCAGGGTTGTCTCCGGCGATGCTACGCGATCAGCTATGAGGTTGACTATATAGTCTAGGGATTTATTGTAGGTCCCGGTTACCAGATTGACGGCGATAGTGCTATCGGCAATGAGCACCACGCTGCCCCGTGCAGACCTGCACTCCACCCCAACAATATACCATTTACCCTGGTACGGCTCAGCCGGGTAGGGCCATGCGGCCGCTATGGCCGTGAAGGAGTTTAGCTCCTGTGGTAGCAGGGGCTTCACTGGGTATACGATGGGGTCTCCGGTGAAGGTTATGTAGCCCGTGAACCCGGTCGGGATATCATAACCCTCACCCTGTACCAGCCCGTAGAACGTTGATATTGTCGAGTTGAGTATGCCGCGTATCTGGGGAGGGATACTGCCGCAGATGAGGAGGGAGGCCTGCCTAGTCAAGTCCCTTACCGGGGGCGTCGGGGCCTCATCCAGTAACACATAGTGGATCCTGAGGCCCCGGGCTCTGGCCTTCTCAAGCAGGCTATACGCCTCTTTCAGCCCTGTCCCTTCCCGTGTCACGCCGCCGACAGCGAGGTATACTAGGTCCTTGTAACCGGCGAGATCCGGCATACCGCTCAGCCCGTAGACTATCTTGGTTTTGAACCCCCTCTTCTCCAGCGCCCTCCAGAGGATGCTCGTACCGGAGGGTCCCTCATTCAGGGGGTAGGAGGCGTCCTGGGGTATAGCGACCCTCACCAGCAGGTCTCTTGGGAGGTATTCTAGACTAGCTATAACCGCTATTAGCACGAGGAGGAATCCCAGCCACTTCCTAGACTCCATGTATCACCACCCTCCTAGCCCCAGCTATACAGGCTCCGGGGTCAACGCTGACCTCCTCCAGGCCGTACACGGCGTCCTCGTATGCAGTAGTCAGTGATTCGAGTAGGGCTGCGACATCATGTGAAACCCTCCCACGGATCCTCTCAAAGTACTCCCGCGGAGTCTCCCAGGGCTCTTTCTTCAGCCCCCTCATGGCTAGCGCCGTCACGAAGAGGCGGTAGCATGTGGATGGGCTCGGCCGCGAGGGCGGCTTGCCCAGGAGTATCCTGGCCACGTCTAGGCCCGGTCTTAGCCTGTCCCTCTCGGCGGCTAGTGCGATGGCTAGTAGCCCTATGCCCGCTATTACCACTATCGTGGGGCTAGGCTGTGATAGGTGCCACCCCCTGGCTTCCCGGCTTGGCTGTTTCTTGCTTACTTGCACCGAGGCTCTGGCTTTCTCGGCGCCTTTGACTACGTCTTCGAGTCCTGTTAGGAATGATGAGATGTTGACTTCGACCTGGTTCTTGCCCCTGTTTTCCTGGCTGGTCAAGGGGGCTATTGTCCCGAACCTGTCCCTGTAGATTTTAAGGGCTTCGAGGTACGTGTCCTCGTCTATGAGGCCCTGTTTCGCGTAGTAGTTCAGCGTTCTCAGGGCATTCAATGCCTCGGCCTCGGAGCCATTCTTTACTATACCGAGTAGTTCCTCGATGAGGGTTTCATTAACCTCAAGCCTGGACTTGGAGAGGATCTCGGCCACCTTCCAGCCCAGCCTGCCCTGGAGTATCGAGTCCACGACTTCCGGGTACGCGGTGTCCCTGGGGACGTGGACAGTGACGATTAGGTACATGCCATCTATCTTCACGGATGAATTAAACGCGAGTAAGGCTAGTATCGAGTCCAGCGCGGTTTCCAGCCTGACCTCGTCTCTAGGAACACGGCAGTCCTGTAGCTCCAGGGGCATGTACGGGTTCGATACCCTATACACTACTATGGGCTTTCCATCGATTTCGAGCTCCGACCTACAAGCTGGTATCACCACGGGCGTATCCATAGCCAGGTCTCTCAGGTCGCCAGCGGCCAGCTGGCCCATGTAGCCGCGCAGGGTTGCAAGCTTCTCTTCAACGCTTCCAGCGCCCTCGAAGACCTGTGGAGTAGACGAGTTGGCCCTAGCGGCGGCTAGGAACAATCGCGAGATATCGTCGAGCAGGTTTACTAGAGGGGCCAGGGTGGTGAACTTCTTCCCCGTGAGATTAGCCACGACGCCAGCCTGATAGCTCGCAGTGCTCGCCAGGTAGGCCAGGTCGCCAGGGTCGACCAGTAGGGCAGCCCTGGGCTCTATAGCCTTCTTGGGGACGAGTGGCGGGTGCCGAGGCAGTTCCTGTGCACTAGCCTCCAGCGGGGCTAGTAGGGTTAGTATTATCACCAGCAGGCCGATTACCGGCTTCACAGCTACATCATCCTTGCCGACTCTACTTCGGAGCCTATCCCCCTACATACACCTGTTTCCTCGGCGGTCTTAAGCACGAGCCTAGCCGCATACCTCGGGACAGCCTTCCTCCAGAGCCTGCCGAATAACCTGACTAGCAGGGGTATGTCGAGCCGGGCGCCCGCGGCCCGGGGGTGCCCGCCCCCGCCGAGAGAGAGGGCTACTATCTGCACGTTAACCCCTCTGCTTCTCAGTGAGAGGCCCCCGTTACCTCTTATGATAACCGCTATGTCTGCATTGTACCTGGAGAGTAGGCTCGCCCCGATGAAGCTATTGGCTGGGGGTCCCCTCTCTTTGAAGGCCGCCGCTACCCTGCACTCGCCTTCCGCGACTACGGTGGTGGAGATTATCTTGTTGAAGTTCTCTAGCTCCCTGTTGAGGTACTCCTGGAGTTTCTCATCTAGCTCCTCGTCCCATAGAACGCCCTGGGAGAACTTTGCTATCAGCTTCCTGCGCCATTCGTTGGAGCCCTCGTTATAGCGTGTATCCGCCACCCGGAAGAGCTTAGGCGCGAGCGGGTGATCCCACCTCCACAGGTCGGCGGCGCATACCGTGGATTCGAGCTCCTTCAGGTACTCGGTATACTCTGTTTCATTGTACTTCGTGGCGTATCTCGCTACGACGCCCGTGGCGCATGTTGAGGTGTCTATGGTCAGCCTGACACCCGCCCTACGCATTGCCTCCCGCCATTCATCGGGCCATATGTGATGGTCGTACCAGTCGACTGCTACACCCTGGCCTGTGAACTCCCCCACCAGCCTTAGGACGTTGTCTATGGAATCCCTATTGGGGCCTAGGTCTGATACAACTATTCTATCGCCGCTGTCCAGGTTACCGGATAGGCTCGACAACACCTCGTCCAGGTTGTAGGGCTCCGCGAATAGGATGGTCGACTCGTCTATCCCCCTGCCATAGGCTATTAGGGCGGCGGCGGCAGAACCGGCTCCGTCGAGGTCTGTGTGCGTTACTATGAAGAGGTGTCCCATTCCACTCCTTCCTCCTCTAGCACCTCCCTTACCTTCCCGGGGAGTATGCTTTTGAGCTTCTCGTATGTAGCCTCTAGCTCCTCCGGGACCACCTTGGTCGCCGAGAACATTACCGTGAAGTTCGTATCCCCGCACCACCTCGGTAGAACGTGTATGTGGACGTGGCCAGCAATACCGGCGCCGGCGGCTTCCCCGATGTTGACTCCTATGTTGAATCCATGGGGCTTGTAGGCCTCGCGGAGGGCTTTCAGGGTTGCCTTGACCAGGAGCGACATCTCGGCCAGCTCCGGTAGCGTGAGGTCCTCGATGCTGGAGACGTGCCTGTAGGGTACTATCATTACGTGGCCCGAGTTGTAGGGGTACTTGTTTAGTATGACGTAGGACAGCCTCCCCCTATACACTATCAGCGCCGACTTGTCGTCTAGCTCCGGGGCCTTACAGAAGACGCATCCCTCGTGCCTCTCGGAGCCCGTTATGTATTTCATGCGCCAGGGCGCGTAGAGTATCTTGTACCATGGCTTCGATTGATCCTCCAAATCCGGCACCCGAGTGGAACGACACATACCTCTACTATTTAGACTCCATCGATATATCGGTACCTGGAGTGATAGATATGGCTTGTTGGAGGGGGGAGAGGCCCGACTGCAGGGCTAGGTGGATAGTGTGTAGCTCTGACTTCACAGAGGAGGCCGGTGACTTCCTAGATGTGTATGAGACCGTCTCCGTCGGCAACATCAATGTCCGGATGATCAGAGACAATGAGCTCGTCAGGTACTTGTATGTAAACGGGGAAAACAAGGGGTTCGCCCTGGAAATAGACCCCGGGATAATGGACCCGGAGTGCCTGGGCTCCATAAAGTCTGAGCTACTCGACATGCTGACCCAAGCCCTGTACGGAGACCCGAGATGGCAGCTCATATACCATATAATTGAGAGGCAGATGCTGCCAACGCCATAGACGGGTGGTCTGATGAGACAGGTATCCTCATAGCCGTACTCCGGCTCGGGCCCGTGGAGTCTTCATCCCACTCGATACCCTTGGTGGCTAGAGGGCAGGTTATAGCTTCTCCAGGCTTCCACGGCATAAGTCTCTGGTTAGCTGGGCGTGTCAGCACTCAAGACCCTCTTCATCCCCCGGGGTAGCGGTCCGTTACGCCGAGCGCATCATCCACTTGATACCACTGTCCAGGGAAGGGTTTATTGTGTACCAGTCACCTTGTCTATTACGTATCTCACGTGCTCGGTTAGGCTGTCTATAACTGGCTTGTTGATCGAGACCCGGCCTATTAGTAGCGAGAGCTCCGTGCAGCCATAGAGGATTGCTTCGGCGCCTTTGCCGACTAGCTCTGAGACTATCGTGGCCATTGTCAGCTTCTCCGAGCTGGGTATGACTCCGGTGGTTAACTTTTCTATCAGCGTGTCTAGGCGCTCCTGTGATAGCCTGCTTGGTGTTATAACCTCTATCCCGTGGCCTTCCAGATAGTCGTGGTAGAGTCTCTTCTCCACCGTGGCCTTGGTGGCGAGGAGGCCTATCCTCTTCACTCCCAGTGACTTGATCTTGGAGAGTACGGCCTCCCTTATGTCAATGAACTCCCTACCGCCGATCGACTCTCTTATCGTTTCGTCGTCTAGGAACACGTGGGGCGTATTGGCCGCCAGTATTATGGGGTCGGCGCCGAGGCTGGATAGAGCTCTTAGGGCATCGCTCAGAAGCCTTCTAGCACCTTCTACATTGTCTGACTTGACATAGCTACACATCTCTTGGACCGGCACGCTGTAGAGGAGTATGCGGGGGTCCCTCCCCCTCTTCTCCCTGTAGGCCTCGACTAGGAACTTGTAGTATAGGATTGTCGAGTAGGGGCTTAGCCCTCCCACCACGCCGATTATCCTATCATCCATTCTACCTCTAGCACCGCCTGGAAAATATCGGGTGGGGGTGTTTTTATGTGGAGGGTAGGATTCTACTCCTCGACGGGCCCTATTACCTGCCGGCCAACCAGCTTGTTGATCCTCTCCACCTCGCTGTCGACCCACTTCTGTATGTCCTCGATTTCCTTGTCGGTGAGGTGCCTGAACCTGCCCTGCATCTTGAGGTAGTGGCGGACGTGCTTTCTCCTGGGCACTGGTACGGTGACGTCGAACTCCCCGTGGTCGAGCTCCCAGTTTATCCACATTCCCGTCTCGGTGGCGAGCCTGGCTATCTTTATGCCGTAGCGTGGGTCGAACCTCCACCCGGTGGGGCAGGGTTGTAGTACGTGTATGAAGGAGGGTCCCTCTACTTCTAGGCCCCTCTTGAACTTGTTCAGCATGTCTAGCGGGTAAGCCGGGTTCGCTGTCGCGACGTATGGTACCCTGTGGGCAGCTACTATGTCCGCTATAGGCTTCTTCGGCCTCCTCTCACCCTTCCACACTCTACCGGCCGGAGTCGTGGTCGTCCACGCGTATAGCGGTGTGGAACCGCTTCTCTGGATACCGGTGTTCATGTAGGCCTCGTTATCGTAGAGCACGTACATTACATTATGGCCTCTCTCCAGCATGCCGGATAGGGCCTGGAAGCCTATATCGTAGGTCCCGCCATCGCCTCCCAGGACCACTACATTGATCTTCTCGTCGGGGTCTATGACGCCCTTCCTCTGCAACACTTTTATAGCAGCCTCGACTCCGCTGGCCGCCGCTGAGGCGTTCTCGAAGGCGAGGTGGAGCCAGGGTATCCTCCAGCTAGTGTAGGGATATGGCGTGGTTGATACCTCGACGCAGCCAGTAGCGTTTACTAGTATCGTGTTCCTCCCGGCGACCTTCAGTAGATGCCGTACTATAGTGCCAGCAGTGCACCCGGCGCATAGACCGTGGCCCGGCGCTAGCAGCTCCTCCTTTGGTATCTGGGTTAGTAGCTTGAAGGGCCTCTTCTTGCGTGCAACCTGGCTACTCATAGCTTACACCCCTCACTCCCCAATACAGGGATTCGCCTGGGGCTCTGCCCCGTTCAAGGACCTTGAAAGAATAATCAATTATCTCCTTGATAGTGTGCTCTGTTATCCGCCTCTGCCCTATTCCGGCTATTACACTCATTATCATGGGCTTCTCCTCGTCGTGGTAGTAGCTCGACATTATCTCAAGGGCTACGGGCCCGGCTATGCGGGCTCCATAGGATATCGCCTTGTCTATAACTGTGACTAGCTTCGCATTGGATAAGGCCCTCTTCACGTCCTCCACGGGGAAGGGCCTCCACAGCCTGATCCTCGCAGCGCCGACCTTTACGCCCTTCTCGCGTAGGATGTCTATCGTCTCGGTCACCGTACCGTGTAACCCGCCGTAGGAGACTATGACCACGTCGGCGTCGTCAACCATATAGGTCTCTATGAGCCCATAGCCCCTCCCGAACATCGCCTTGAATTCCTCGTCGGCCTCCCTGGCCTTGTCGAGGGCCTTCTTCATGGCAGCAACCTGCTGGTATTTGATCTCATAATACCACTCGGGGCCCGCTAGCGTGCCCATGGTCACGGGCCGCTCCGGGTCCAGCTTTATCCTGTTGTAGTTCTTGGGCGCGTACTCTAGGATGGGCTTGTTGTCGGAGGGTACTAGTACTGGCTCGTAGGTGTGGCTCATCAGGTACCCGTCGTACCCAACCATTACCGGGAGCATCACCTCTGGATCCTCGGCTATCCTGAAGGCCTGCACGACGCTATCATACACCTCTTGCGCGGTTGAAGCCAGGATCGTCACCCAGCTAGTATCGCGTGCATTCATTATATCGCTGTAGTCGTTCCATATGCTTATGGGGGCTGATAACGCTCGCGTCGCTATGCTCATGACGACGGGTAGCCTTAGCCCGCTGGCTATATGCAGTATCTCGTGCATCAACTCCAGCCCTTGGCTTGCTGTAGCTGTGAAGGCCCTCGCGCCCGCCGCAGACGCGGCTATTGTAGCGCTTAGCGCGGAGTGCTCGCTCTCGACGTGGATCATCTCGGCGTCGAGCTCACCGTTTGCTATGAACTCTGAGATCTTCTCGACCACAGTAGTCTGGGGCGTTATAGGATACGCCGCTACCACGTCGACGTCGAGATCCTTCACGGCGTACGCCACGGCGTAGTTACTTGAGAGGGGTAGACGCTTCCACTCAACCCTAGCCCGCTGGAGCGTAACCGCCACGGCTACTTCACCTCCTCCACGAAGTCTATAGCGTCAACCGGGCACTCCTCTACGCATATACCGCATCCCTTGCAATGGTAGTAGTCTATCTTCAGGCTGAAGGTATACTTCCTGCCCTTACTGGTGGTGTAAGGCTCCTCTACGATCTCGAAGGCGGAGTCCGGGCAGTAGACCCAGCAGAGCAGACACCTAATGCACTTGTCCTGGTCTAGTACAGGCCTGAAGACACGCCAGTCACCGGTATACCTCTCGGCAGAGTTACCCGGCTCGATAACTATACCGCCGGAAGGAATCTCGTTCCATGCAGGCAACTCCTTGGACTCCATCCCCCTCACCTCGCAATCGCGCTCTCGAAAACGGACTCATAGGCGGCCCTAATGGCCGCCACGTTCCTCTCACCAATCCTTCCAGGGAAGGTGTCGAGGATCGCCCTCTCGACGCTCTCCAGGGATACTATTGGGAGTACCTTGACCAGGGCACCGACCATGGCGGTGTTGACTATCGGGAGGCCCAGCACCTCCAGGGCAATCCTCGTCGCGTCGACCGTATACACCCTATACTTGCCCCCTATCCCCATTGACTCCTCGAACTCCTCCGGCGACTTCTTAGTGTTGACTAGGAGCACTCCACCCTCCTTCAAACCCTCCAGGTAGAGCTCCTTCGGCAGGCTAGGGTCAAGCACGACTACCACGTCTGGGGTGAGGATCGGCGACCTAGTCCTTATGGGGGCATCGGCAACCCTCGTATAGGCCCTTACAGGGGCGCCCCTACGCTCTGCACCGAACTCTGGGAACGCCTGCGCATACTTCCCCTCGTAGATAGCTGCGTTGGCCAGAACCATGGCCGCGGTGACGGCTCCCTGACCGCCGCGTCCATGCCAACGTATCTCGAACCTCAATCTCCGTCACTCCCGTTAAATGGCTTCTAGATATAACATGTATAGCCTGGTTGCTATAATAATCTTCAGTGGATCATGGACGCTGCGAGAAATCTCGACGGGGAAGGGTGCTGCCACGTGCATAGTCCTGGAGGCTTGAGGGAGCGTTTGAGAGGACTGGTCTCCGTTGTCGTAGATGCCAGTAATCTCCACCTGTTGACTAGCCGTGCCCTAAGGGTTAACAAGCCCGATGCAAGCATCCTCATCGCCTTCGGAAAGGCTAGCGTGCCTATGGCCCGCGCCGCGGTCGAGCTACTGGGCGATAGGATTGAGGGGGGAGTTGTAGTTATACCCAAGTGGAGGAAAGCAGAGAAGATCGACGGGCTTGAGGTGATCCGGGCTAGCCACCCCGTACCCGACGAGGACAGCCTGAGGGCTGGCGAGGCTGTCGTAGAGTGGGCTAAGTCCTCGGCTGGCAAGGGGCTTATCGTCCTCGTATCAGGCGGTGGCAGTGCCCTGGTGGAGAAGCCGCAGCCAGGGTTAACGATAGATGATATCGTGGAGGCGACAAGGCAGCTCCTATACTCTGGGGCGAATATACACGAGATAAACACTGTCAGGAAGCATTTGAGCTTAGTTAAGGGTGGATGGCTCGCTAAACACGCTTCCCCAGGTCCCGTCTATGGCTTCTATGCGAGCGACGTACCTGGGGACAGGCTCGAATCAATTGCGTCTGGGCCCACGGTACCTGACCCCACGACTTATGGTGATGCACTTAGGGTAGTGGACAAGTACGGTCTGCGGGACAAGATGCCGGAGCGTGTAATTGAAGTCTTGGAGGAGGGTTTGAGGGGTCTCCGACCAGAGACCCCTAAGCCGGGCGACGCTGTGTTTAGTAACGTCTCTAACAGGCTTGTCGCATCTAATCTAGATGTGTTGAGGAGGCTGGCATCATTCCTGGAAGGACAGGGATACAATACCATTATACTCACGAGCCGGCTTGACGGCGAGAGCAGGGAGGCTGGCAGGGTCCTAGCCTCAATAGCGTTAGAGGCGTACGAGAGGGGCATACCCGTGGAGACGCCGGCGGCGTTAATCCTTGGAGGGGAGACTACCGTGACCGTGAGGAACCCCGGGGGCAAGGGAGGTAGGAACCAGGAGCTGGCTCTAGCCTGGCTGGCCTCCGTGGACTACTGGCTCGGTGGCGACGGAGTTATGGGTTTACTGGCCATGGATACGGACGGGATAGACGGTAATAGTGATGCGGCTGGCGCGATCGTCGTTTCTGGAGACTCTAATGAGTTGAGGCTTAGGAGGCTGGATCCCGGCGAGTATCTAAACTCGAATAACTCCTATGAAGCCCTGAAGGCTATAGACGGGTTGATTGTCACGGGCCCCCTTGACTCCAACCTTAACAGTGTGGTTGTCGTGCTAGTCGAGAAGGGCTCCGGAGACGGATCGCGAGGGTTTAGGGATTGAGTTAGTTGCCTCGTGTAACCCGGTGTTCTTCATAACCCTCCCTGGGAGCTCCTAGCCCCAGGCGGGTTCTGCGTCAGCTAGGTCTTCATCGGCTTCTTTCCCTTTTCTCCTTGTTGGTATACGGCGTATATCTTGGTGATTATGCCTTCCTCCTCGTTGCAGTTCGTCCTGGCTCCCACGTAGTCTCCCTCCCTGTACTCCCTGGTATATTCTTTTTCACCGCATTGCAACAGCGTGTATACCTTCTTTTGCCCGGCGACCTGTATCTTCTTCAGCTCCTTCGCCTGTTGCAGCGCCAGTGCTATGGCGATGCCTAGGAATAGGAGGAGTAGGAGTGACTGCATCCAGTCCGGGAATAGCGGGTTAGCCACTCCACCATACACCCCCGGCTACTTGACGCCTATAGTGTTACCAACCCCTATCACTACCACGGTCTCGCCTTCACTAGTCTCCGACTTTATGATCTCCTTCACTCTATCCACGGCGTCTTCCACAGCGTTCGCTATCTCCTTCTTCATGGCCTGGATCGCCTCCTCAAGGCCCATTTTGATGACCACAGCCCTCAAGGGTATATCGTACTTGGCGGCTATCCTCTCGAAGCTAATCTTCTCGGGGCCTGGATCGCCGATCGCAGCGCCCACCCCGTCAGCTATGGACCCCGTCTCCTCTCCCTCTAGTTTTAGGGCTGCGTCGACCGTCACGATGAGCGAGGGCTTCTCGCCTCTACTCACAAGCTCTTCTATTAGTTTAGCCGTTGCCACCCCCGGCTTCCCCACGCTTGACCCTGGCCCTTTTGCCTTGACGATATACGTCTTCCGGCCCTCGATGTCGGCCACGCTGTATACTGTTTCCTCGTCGATTTCCTTCCAGGCGGCGTCGTAGCCTGCCAGGTTTAACGCTACCATCGGCCCGGCAGAGTCTCCTATAGGGACGCCTTTGAGGAAGTCGTCCAACGCGTCCCTATACATCCTGGCTATCCTCAGTATCTGTGGCATTATGAGTTGCAGCTGCATGATGAGTATCCAGTTCTTTGTCTTCTCGCCGGTTATGAGCAGGTGCCGCACGTACTTGTAGATGAAGTTTAGGGCGGAGGCGATCTCGGAGGCGGTCTCGGCCCTGCTCCTAGTGTACTCGTCGGCCTCTGGCATCGCCTCTTTGAAGACGTCCTTGAACCTTCTCCTCCTCACGTCTAGGAGGTGTTGGAGTCTCCGTATTATGTCGGTGGGCTCCAAGTCGACGGGGCTTATGACGAAGAAGTCGCTGAGCCTGTCTAATAGCTTCTTCGGGTTCTTGGCCTTGTTGGCGTTCATGAAGTCGAGGGTCTTCCTCCTAGCCTCTTCGGCCATGGAGTTGATTATTACTAGCTTGGCCTTTATGTCCCTGCTCCATACGTATACCTGGAACCTCTGGTTGACGCCTAGGAATAGTAGTATGAATATGAGTAGGAATAGTAGTTGGCTTATGGCGCTTATCCAGTCCGCTAGGCTTGCAGCCTCCACCAACGCGTCAGCAACCCTTTCTATCCTGGGCTCGGATACGAGGGTTAAATCTTAGTATAATTAGTTTGGGGTTTACTGCGTGTTGCACTCCGGGCAGGTAGTCACTATGACTCTGTCCTTTAGTATCAGGAATGTGTGCTCGAACTGTGACACCATCCCCTTGCTGGCCTCTACCAGGATCGGGTAATTGTATAGTATGCCCTTTGCGACGAGGCTCTTTATAGCCGGCTTTATCTCCTCCGGCTTGAACTTCTGGAGGAGCCATCTCGGGGTGAAGGGTAGCGTGCGGTAGTTATCTATTATGTACTGGAGTATCTCCTCCTCTATATTAGATAGCTTGTACTTCCCCCTTCTACCAGTATAGGAGTAGATATTAGTGATTCCACCCTCCCTCACGAACCCCCTCCCGTTAGTTGCGAAGGGTTCAACAGCCACGAGGGTCCCAGGCTTGAGCCTCCTGTGGAACGTTGTCCTATCGGGGTAGTTGGGTATCTGGGTCCCGGCATGTATCCTCCACCTGTCTATGGTGTGGCCCGTCAAGTTCCTTATCGGCTTGAACCCGTAGCTCCGTATGGTCGACTCCACAGTCCTACCTATATCATATATCCTGACATTGGGCTTCATTATCGCTACAACCCTCTCCAGGGCGGCTTTGGAGGCTTCGAGGAGCCTCTCGTAGAGGCCGGATAAGTCGACTGTCACCGCCGTATCGGCAATGTACCCGTCGACCGCGACTCCTATATCTACCTTGACCACCTCCATGCCGACCAGCTTCACGTCATCATCTATACCCGGGGTGTAGTGGGCCGCCACCTCGTTTACACTGAAATTACAAGGGAAAGCTGGCACAGCACCCATATCCCTGATCAATCCCTCGACCTTCTCGCAGACCTCCCTGGCCGAGGCACCGGGTCTAACGAGCCCAGCACTACTATCCCGGACCTTGGCCGCTATCTCGCCAGCCCTAACCAGCTTCTCAACGGCCTCATCGGAGAAGCTTGACATCCCCCTTCAAGCCCTCCACACTAATCCCCTAGTTATGGAGAATCGTTTAACTTTAAGAGCTTGGAGTCCTACTGTTATCCTGGAAGTAGTCGGGGTGAAGGATAATGGCGTATCTGAAATACTATGGACACTCCGCGTTCGAGCTATACGTAGATGGTAAGAAGATACTCATAGACCCCTACCTCTCCAACCCACTATCTCCCGTGAAGGCAAGCGAGATACGGGACGTCGACCTAGTCATACTAACCCATGGACATGGAGACCACCTGGGAGACGCCGAGGTAATCCTGAGGAACAATCCCAAGGCAAAGGTTGTAGCCATATTCGAGCTGGCCAACCACGTGGGCGAGAGGATAGGCGATCCCTCAAGGGCTATCGGGGGCAACATAGGCGGCCCCATGCTGGTCGACGGGCTAAAGATAGCGCTCGTCCCAGCAACCCACAGCAGCCCGATAGGAGCCCCCACAGGAGTCGTGGTAACCTCAAGCGAGGGAACAGTATACCACGCAGGGGACACCGGGGTCACCATGGATATGGCCCTTGTAGGAGAGATATACAAGCCCGACATCGCGCTACTCCCGATCGGAGGCCATTTCACCATGGACCCCGTCGAAGCCGCTAAAGCCGTGGAGCTGATAAAGCCGAAGGTAGCGATCCCCATGCACTACAAGACATTCCCCGTCCTCTACGGCACACCCGAGGAGTTCGAGAAGCTGGTCAAGGACAAGAGCCCCGATACTAAGGTCGTTGTTCTAAAGCCAGGCGAGAAGTACGAGTTCAAATTCTAGGGGAGAGACACGAGCCTGGGAACCCCTGCCTTTTTACCTCCTCCACCTCCCATTTCTAGTCCAGTTCTAGAGGGCATACTCATCAGACATGGGGTACGATTTAACCCTCCGTACCACATGAGAGAGCCACTCGGGGAAAGGTGACAAATGACCGGTAAGATAAGGCTAGCGGTAATAGACTATGACACGTGCAAGCCCAGGAAGTGTAGCTATGAGTGCATCAACGTGTGCCCGGTCAATAAGAGCGGGAAGGGGATAGCGATACAGGCTGACAAGGAGAAGAAAGGCAAGCCCGTGATATTCGAAGATGTCTGCATAGGATGCGGCCTGTGCGTCAAGGCCTGCCCCTTCGACGCGATATACATCGTGAACCTGCCGAGCGAGCTCGAAGAAGAAGCCATACACCGGTATAGCGTGAACGGGTTCAAACTCTACAAGCTCCCCATACCCAAGGAAGGCAAAGTAGTTGGACTGATCGGGAAGAATGGGACTGGTAAGACGACGGCGGTTAGGATACTGGGCGGTGAGTTGAAGCCGAACCTGGGCGTCCCGGGCTCGGACCCCGACTGGGACGAGATCGTGAGGAGGTTCCGTGGGAGCGAGCTGCAGACGTACATGCAGAGGCTAGCCAATGGCGAGCTAAGGGTCGCCCACAAGATACAGTACGTCGACCTGGTGCCCCGGTACTTGAAGGGCTCCATAGGCGAGCTGCTTGAGAGGGCCGATGAGAGGGGGATCGCGAGGGATCTCGCGGCCGAGGTGGGTCTTGACAGGATATGGGATAGGGATGTTAGGAAGGTGAGCGGCGGCGAGCTCCAGAAGATGCTCATAGTAGCCACCCTGTCTAAGGACGCGGACGTCTACATATTCGACGAGCCCAGTAGCTATCTCGACGTGAAGGAGAGGATGAGGCTGGCCAGCCTGATCACGAGGGAGGTGAAGCCCAACAGGTATTACCTGGTTATCGAGCACGACCTGGCAGTACTCGACTATGTGACAGAGGTCACCCACATACTCTACGGAGAGCCCGGGGCCTACGGCATAGTATCCTCGCCCTACGGGACCAGGGTCGGGATCAACAACTTCCTCGAAGGCTACCTGCCGGCGGAGAACATCAGGCTTAGGAAGGAGGCCATCAGGTTCAGGAAGCTGGCGGAGGCCACGGCCGAGGAGGTAACCGGAGGGGGGAGGAAGTGGAAGTACCTCGAATGGCTGGACCTCAAGGTCAAGCGCGGGGACTTCATCCTGGAAGCTGAAGCGGGGGAGATATGGAGTGGTGAGGTCATAGGTATTGTCGGCCCTAATGGTATCGGGAAGACGACGTTCATAATGACACTCGCAGGCAAGATAGAGCCTGTTGAGGGCGTCGTAGTGCTCGGAGGAGACTATCAGGTGAGCTACAAGCCCCAGTACGTGAGCCCAGAACTGTTCCCGGAGGATGCGACTGTGGGAGAACTATTGAGGGAGGCGAACCCGGAGGCGGCGGTGCCAGGCTCCTGGCTGTACATGGAGCTGGTCCAGAAGCTCAGGCTAAACAAGCTGTGGGATAGGGAGGCCAGGAAGCTGAGTGGCGGGGAGATGCAGAAGCTCGCCGTGGCACTGAGCCTGGCCAAGGAGGCCGACATCTACCTGCTCGACGAGCCGAGTGCGTACCTGGACGTCGAGGAGAGACTAGCGGTCGCTAGAGCGATCAGGAGGGTTACAGAGACTAGGGGTGCCGCAGCCTTCGTCGTAGAGCACGACATACTGATCATCGACTTCATAAGCGATAAGCTGATACCGGTGCTGGGCGAGCCCGGGTATAGGGGCCACGTCTACAAGCCCATGAACCTCCACAAGGGGATGAACCTCTTCCTGAAGGATCTAGGGGTGACTTTCAGGAGGGACCCAACAAGCGGGAGGCCCAGGGCCAACAAGCCCGGTAGCTTCCTCGACAGAATGCAGAAGTCCAAGGGAGAATACTACTATGGGGGCGCGTAGGTAAACTATACTAATCTTTAAACCTTTACCGGCAACCAGGATACATAGGTGAAACTACTTGGCCGGAGAAAAGGTTACTGTAAGCGTTATAAAAGCCGATATAGGGAGCCTAGCCGGACACCACAAGGTACACCCCGACACCATGCTCGCCGCCTCAAGGGTCCTAGCAGAGGCTAGGAAGAAGGGCGTGATAAAGAGCTTCTACGTAACCCACGTCGGAGACGATCTACAGCTGATAATGACCCACTACAAGGGAGTCGATAGCCCAGAGATCCACGAGCTCGCCTGGAACGCCTTCAAAGAGGCCACAAAGGTCGCCAAGGAGCTAGGCCTATATGCTGCCGGGCAGGATCTCCTCAGCGACGCGTTCAGCGGCAACGTGAGGGGGCTCGGGCCGGGAGTAGCCGAGATGGAGTTCGTGGAGAGGCCCGCCGAGCCAATAGTCGTGTTCATGGCCGACAAGACCGAGCCGGGGGCCTTCAACCTCCCGCTCTTCAGGATGTTCGCGGACCCATTCTCGACTGCAGGGCTAGTGATAGACCCCAGGATGCATGACGGCTTCATATTCGAGGTCCTAGACGTATTCGAGGGCAGGGTTGTCCAGTTGAAGGCTCCCGAGGAAATGTACGATATACTAGCCCTCATCGGGACCCCTGGGAGGTACGTTATAAAGAGGATCTATAGGAAGAGCGATGGAGAGATAGCCGCAGTAGTGAGCAGCGAGAGGCTGAACCTGATAGCAGGCAAGTACGTTGGAAAGGACGACCCGGTGGCGATAGTACGTGCACAGAGCGGGTTCCCGGCCGTTGGAGAAGTGCTAGAGCCCTTCAGCTTCCCACACCTGGTAGCCGGCTGGATGAGGGGTAGCCACCACGGCCCCCTCATGCCCGTTGGCTTGAAGGACGCCAAGATGACTAGGTTCGACGGCCCGCCTAGGGTCGCGGCCCTAGGCTTCCAGGTCCATAACGGCGAGTTAATCGGGCCTGCCGACCTCTTCGACGACCCGGCCTTCGACGAGACTAGGAGGCTAGCGCAGAGAATCGCCGACTACCTGAGGAGGCATGGACCCTTCATGCCCCACAGGCTTGGCCCCGAGGAGATGGAGTACACGACACTGCCGCAGATACTGAAGAGGCTACATGACAGGTTCAAGCCCGTGGAGATGGGTTACAAGCCCATGGTCAAGCATAGCGAGGAGCTTACCGGCGAGGAGATACACGACTAGCCTCCATAAGAACCCCCAATTCCTCATTATTTATTCTGGAGGCTGTACGACGTTGGAGAGAGTAGTGATCATAAACTACAAGGCCTATCCCCAAGCCTTCGGCGAGCCGGGGCTGGAGATAGCCAGGGCCGCGAGGCTGTTGGCTGGCAGGTTATCGAATACTAGAATTATACTCTCTGTGCCATCACCGCTCGTGTATAAGATCGTTGAAGTCTATGACGACGTCTACCTACAGCATCTGGACCCCGTGGATTATGGGTCGAAGACGGGGTTCGTTCCGGCCGTGTCGCTGGAGAAGCTTCCCGTGAGGGGGACCCTCGTGAATCATAGCGAGCATAAACTAGTCTACCGTGATGTAGCCCGTGTCATAGATGCGGTCAAGGGCGTCGGTAAGGAGGTGGTTGCGTGCGCTGATACCCCTGGCGAGGCCTCCGGGCTTGCCTATCTCAGGCCTAGCGCTATAGCAGTGGAGCCGCCGGAGCTCATAGGGACCGGTATACCGGTTAGCAAGGCTAGGCCCGAGGTCGTTACGATGAGTGTGGAGGCGGTGCATAGTGTGGACCCGAGTATACCGGTTCTTGCCGGTGCTGGAATCACTTCGGGAGACGATGTTAGGCGGGCGTATGAGCTGGGGGCTCGGGGGGTGCTGGTGGCTAGTGCTGTCATGAAGGCTGAGGACCCTGCTGGTAGGCTGGAGGAGTTGGCCGTATCACTCGATACGGCATAAAATCAAAAATATTATTAATTAAAATAATAAAATAGTTATATTTTGGTTAGGGGCTGGAGCTGCTCTATACACTGGCTGGCAAGCCTGGAGATACCGTCCTTCGAAAGCTTCGCCAGCTTCCTGGCTCTCCCGCGGCCTTTGACCACCTTGACTCTATCGGTCTCCACGACGCCTAGCGACTCTAGCTCGCTGACGATCCTCAGCGCCATCGCGTAGCTGACGTTTAGCCTCTCCTTGATGTCGCTGACCGTTAGCCCCTGCGGGTTATCCATCAAGAGCATTACTATTCTAGCCGAGACCTCTGGGTTTGCAGCTTTGAAGCAGTGGAGTAGGTGCCTCAGGGCCCTCTCAAGTTCTGCCTTATCTAACCCGACTTGTTTTGCCATTATTCATAACACCCCACTCATCCTCTAACACGTTCGCTTTACGCTTTCCACGTCATATTATGAGAATTCAAAGATTTTATTTGTTATTGAGTCATTATACATACATACTTCAATTACCTATCTACAATACAAACTTTACACATACTAATTGATAATGATTCATGGAATCATTTTTAAGATAAAAACCCTTCAAGCCCAAACAACCACTACCGGGAGGGATGAAGAGCCAACACCTAGCTGAAAACCACCGCACGTAGAGATGATGAATTCTCTGCGGCTCGACCCCCATAATACCCCATGGGGAGCCACCACGGGGGAGGGTGAGGGCCGCGTGATCAAAGGACTGGTCGAGAGGGAATGCCACGGATCCAGGTACCCAAAAGAATTCTACGCTAGGAGGCCCGATATAGTGGCCCGAGACCTGCTGGGGAGCCTCATAGTGGCTGGCTCTAGGACCTGTATAATAATCGAGACGGAAGCCTACTTTGGCGACTGCGACCCCGGTTCCCGTGCCAGCAAGTACAAGGGCGGAAGGATCAGGGAGAGGTTCTACGGGGAGCCCGGCAGGTTCCTGATATACGGGATGCACGGGTGGCTACTAACCAACATCGTATCACACGAGCCTGGTCGGGGAGGAGCAGTGTTGCTTCGATCGTGCTACTCGCCAGTTGATGGAGTAGTTGAGGGGCCTGGAAAACTGTCTCGGTACCTGGGTGTAGCTATGGAATACGATGGAGCTATAGTCGGAGGAAATAGCAGTCCGGGCGTGAGGTGTGGCTATAGGGCTAGGAGCCCGGTTAGGCTGTATCGCGTCAATGTCAGGGTGGATTTCGACGAGCCGTTTAGGTATGCTGATGGGGGGTTCTTTAGGCCCAGGCGTTATAGGCCGGAGAAGACTGTTGGGTTCACTTATTGTTGAAGAACCATCCATACTTGACTCCGACGAGAAGTATGACCTCTATGTAGAGTAAGATTGATGCCAGGCGGGCTCTCAGGGGGATACTATGGGTGAGGGAAGCCAATCCTATCAGTAGGTAGGGGACGGCCGCCACCGATACCACGATGACGCCACATATCCTGGAGGCCCCGTAGAGGGATGAGGCAAAGGCTATAATGGGGAGGTAGCGTGTCACAGCCCTCGACAGCGCCTCTGTATATCTCCCACCCAAGCATAGTCACCCCCTTACCACTACTACCACTGCCATGACCGCCAGGAATATTGAGAACGCGACTGTAATTGCTCTACCAGACAAGCGCACGCCAGTCGAGCTGCCAGCAAGGCCTCCTACCAGGGACCCCGCCAGGAGGGATAACGCTAGGCACGAGTTCATGTAGCCACTGGCGTAGTATCCGAGGGCGCTAGCCGCGCCCGTTATCCCGACCATAAGCTTGCTAGTCGCCACAGCCTCCTTGACGTCTATACCCAGTAGCCTATTCAAGACGGGGACCTTCAATATACCGCCGCCTATACCGGCTAGCGCGGACACTAGGCCGGCGGCGTACATGGCTGTAAACCCTATCACAGGCCTCCTCTTAGCCCTGCTCGAAGAGGCAGCGGCTTGTTTCAGAACCGCTGTCCTAGCCATGGACATGCTTATAACTACCAGAACCGCCGCCAGCGTGAGCCTCATTATCCTCTCGAACCCGGCGGTGGCTATCATCACCCCAGTAATACTCCCAGGTATCGTGACTGCCTCGGCGTAGATAGCGAACTCATAGTTGATCAGATTCCTCTCCTCGTAAACGTAGAGGCCGCCGATGCTGGTCCCGACTATTGCGAGTAAGCTCGCTGGTACGGCCGTCAATATATCATAGCCGGCCAACAGTAGTAGTGGAGTCATTAGGGAGCCACCGCCAACGCCTAGTACAGAGCCTAGGAAGCCCCCCAGGAAGCCGAAGGACAGGAAGATCACAGCGTCGAATAGGGTAGTCAACCGGGTACACCCACATTACCCTACCCGTTACCCTCCTCTTCCATAGCGAGGCCTGGAGGCATTGTCAGGGTATCCTCGTCGACCATCTTAGCATCGCTGCTCGGGATCTTGTAGCCCTTAAGCTCTAGGTACCTCCGTATAACGCTTTCCCTGCTCCTGCGTCCAGCCCTCCTCCAAGCGGTCGGCTCGCCCAGCGCCAGGGCCGAGTATATCCTCTCCACTGTCACATCGGCTAGGGGACAGTTGTCTAGGCAGAGCTTGCAGTGAATGCATGTTGCTTCATCGACTATAGGCCTGTACCCGTCTCCCTCCCTAACCACCTTTATAGCCCCCGTGGGACAGCTCGCCTCGCACGCTTTACAGCCTGCGCACGCATACCAGCGGAACGCCAGCTTTAGGGTGTCGAGAGCCAGCTCCCTGGCCAGGACCCCCTTAGCCCCCTCGACCTCTATCCTGTCTCCGGTGAAGACTACCTTGACCCGGGAGGGTCCCTTGAGGACTATCTCATCCTCTCTACGGGACTCTACCTTGAAGGATCCCAGCACAGTGTACTGGTCCTCTATACTCTCTACCGGGAGGGGCTCGTCTAGCTCGGCCCTGGCGCCCTCGCCGTAGGCGAAGTATTTGAGGGAGGGCCTCAGCCACTTCTTATAGTAGGACTTCCAGTCGCCTATGTTGAGGCCGATCCTCCGAGCCAGCCTCCCTTTTTGGGGCGCTGGGGTGAGCCACCTCCACAGGCCCTTCCGGACCCATAGCGTCGCAGAGGGACCCTCTAGCCCTATCCTCTCAGCCCATCTCCAAAGCACGCCCTCCCACTTCCTCCAGAGGTCCGGGTGTGTCTCCTCGACGTGCCTGTACTCTGCCGTGAAGGCTGCGGGACACATGAAGCATCCTATCCTGTCGAAGCCCCTCTCGTATAGCGGGTTGTAGGGGAGCCTCCTGGACCATATGTAGAGCCAGACCAGTAGCTGCGTCCAGTACTGTATCGGCGATATGTTTAGTATCTGGGGCAGCCACCTGTTCCTCCAGACGCGTGGACTCCTGGCCCTGTCGAGGCTTTCATAGGCTCTCTGGCCGACTATGTTGAGGGCCCCGTCTGGGAACCTCTCCTGGAGTAGCCTGGAGAGTGGTGCTAGCTTTGTAACCTTGCAACACCACCTATAGTCTTTGCCAGGCGGGCCGATGGCTTCTACGGCCCTCCAGAACGCGTCCCCCGCGTCGGCTACCAGTAGTTCGAGGCCCTTCTCCTCGACTATCCTGGCAACGGATTCCCTGGTCTCCGGTAGCTCTATTCCGGTGTCGTTGAATAGGACGTAGGGCTTTATCCCGGCCTCTAGCGTCAGGTTTAGCGCCGCTAGGCTATCCTTGCCCCCACTGTAGGATACAATGACTGGTTTATTCACCTTCTCGTTCATAACATGTATGAATTTGACCGCCCTGGCCGAGTGATAGTAGAGGTAGTAGTCGTTGGCTTTGATAACGTCGCTCCACGTAGACCTCCTCTTAGAGGCGTACGGCTCAGGGCGCCTCCAGAATATGGTATGGACCTTGACCTTACCACTCTCCGGGTGGACGTAGCCGATGCCTAGAGGCTCGCCTTCAACGTCTTCGAATGCAACCTGTGCCCCAGGGGGCAGGCCCAGGGTGTTCTCATAGATCCACTTCCTCTTCAGGGTCTTCGCGGAGCCGTTTACCTTGATCCTGGGTAGCGGTTCGAGGTGCCATACGCGGGCTATGCCTGGATAGGAGAAGCGGAACCTCCAATGCTCTACTTGAGGGTCCCAGTAGAGCCTTCCTATTATCCTGCCGTCGGCCACTACCTCGTACATTAGGTCCATGAAGGGCACCTTGTTGAAGACCACTACGCTGTATCCCCTGAGCATGTCGAAGCCGTTGAGGGATCCCGTCTCGAACCTGTACCCGTCTTCAAGCCGCTTCAAGTCGTAGCTGAAAGCAGGCCTCACGTCTCCTGGATCCGTCACGTTTACAAACTGGCCTCTACCGCCATCGGGGCACTCCCGGCCTACCATGGGTATGTTCAGCTCTTGGCACCAGTAGGTCTCTCCTCTCACCGGCCACGCGTCGGGCCCTCGGCTCCTCGCCACATACCTGCACCCTTGCCAGAGTCTGTTATCAAGGGTTATTACCTGGAATCTTAAACGCGGATTCCCGACTGGAGGCTTGGGTGGATAATCTGATGGAGACGATAGTTATCAGGGCGGAGTACGGTAAAGTCGTTGAATCCAGCGTCGTCGAGGGAGACCTCTACAAGGTAGTCAAGGAGGAGGCCCGACAGGCGCTGGAGGAGTGGCAGCCCGCGGCCAGTGACTTCGTCATCGCCAGGGACTTCAGGGAGGTCGAGATCAAGCTGCCTATAAACCCGGATCTCTACGATAGGCTCAGAGACATGGGAGTCCCCCTCTCTAGGTCTGGCGGCAAGGCTTACGCGACCATACCAATAGTCCTCATCAGCTTCGACAGCGAGATGATTAGCGAGGAGGAGTACCAGGAGAAGAAGATCTATATAATAGCTCCATACATCGATGAGGGCTTCAAGCTAGAGCTTGAGAAGGAGGCGGCTACACTAACGTCGCCCCGGGAGGCTCCGGAGGGGATCAGCGAGCTCTGAAGTGGATTGTCTCTTCGTCCCAGAGGACTCCACGGGCTAGGAGAGCCCTTATCCTGCCCGGAATAATGGGCTTGCCATCCTCGCTGCATGGATAGGAGAAGGGTAGTGTTATGGTCATCTGGTAGAGGGGCGTCTCTAGGGTGAACTCTCCCTTCTCGCAGAGGTTGAGGCGGTCCACGCCTACTCCATTCCTAACCTGGAGGGCCGCCCACACCGCGGTGTGTATACTCATCTGACTGGCTCCTAGCCTCCTCTTGGCCGCCCAGTCGAACATCGTCGAGAGGAGGATTCCCCGCATACGGGGCGGGTAGTCCCCCATTATCCCTCCTACTATGAAGGCTTCCGCAGCGGCTGCCTCCCAGGGCTGCAGGTCTCTCCCGGCCCATAGGTCTAGAACGATACTCTTAGGGTTATCGTACAGCTCCCAGCTGTGCTCCCATCTCCACCTGATGCCCTCCGCGTCCAGTAGCGCTTGCACTACCGGGTCTCTTACCCCTGTCACGACCAGGTCCAGCCCGGCTTCAACGGCCTCGTCCCTGGCTACGGCATACTCGGCTATCAGCCACCTGGTCGGGTGTTCCTCCATGTGTTCTATTACTACCAGGGCCATGGTTTCATCCCTGCATTGGTCTCTGGCGCCGGAGTTACATTTTTATATGAGGCTTTTCTTCACCTTGAAACAGCCCACAGAATACTAGGGCAGAAGGACAAAGAGGTGGACACAGATGGTATGTGAGGGAGCACCTGAGGTAAGGATCGGTAGGAAGCCCGTAATGAACTACGTACTGGCCATCCTGACGACCCTCATGGAGCAGGGCGTCGACAAGGTGGTAGTCAAGGCAAGGGGCCGCAACATCAACAAGGCCGTAGACGCCGTCGAGATAGTGAGGAACAGGTTCGCCAAGAACGTCAAAGTAGAGGCCTGCGAGATCGGCAGCCACGAGATAACAGTGACCGACCCCAACACCGGCCAGCAGAGGACCAGGAGAGTCAGCAGCATCGACATCTGCATCGCCAAGGAAGCCTAACGCCCCTAAATCCCTATCCAGGAAAGACACTAGGGGAGGCAACAAAACGCGATTTTTCTAGGAAATCACTAGCCACCCCATACTAGTCCTCTCAACACGGTTACAAGCCAACAGTCCATGGTCTCACCGGTAAACGCTAAACTAGGAGTATCTAGGCCGGGAGAGGCCCGGTCACGGCAATCCCCGCGAGAAGCCACGGGGCCTCCCGGGCCCACCCATAGAGAACTGTTCTCATGGCACGGTTATATAGTGTTAACCCTGGGGGCCCTCATCGACATCCATATGGAGTCTGATATAAACAAGTCTAGGCACGGTGTGTGCGATAGGCGGGTACGCGGGGTTTGAGGGTAGCCATAGTAGATGGATATAATGATGAGCCCGGAGGGCTGGGGGTCCCTCCCTACGTAGACGTATATCCGAGGCTCATAGCCGGTAGTATATGGCTGGTGGACAAGACTGCTAGGGTCGATTACATAACTGTAGACCAGTTCAGGAGGAATGAAGACCTGCTAGCTAGGAGGATGCATGGATACGACATAGTCGTTTTCATAGCAGGCGTGGTAGTGCCGGGCAAATATATCGGAGGGACCCCGGCGAGGCCCGTGGAACTAGCTCGATGGGCTAGGTCTATAGAGGGACCCCTAAAGATCCTAGTGGGCCCGGCGGCGAGGTGGGGCATGGGCTTCGAGGGAGGTAAGCCAGCCTATCCTCCACGGTATTTCACGGATTCGGGCTTCGATATACTGGTTAGGGGTGACTTAGAGGAGTACTTCTACGACCTAGCCCGCCACGGGCCAGAGAAGGCCAACCCGTACCGCCTGCGCAGGGACTATAGACTCTACGAGGAGGCTGCTAGGCTAGGCTCCCGGATAGTGCGGCAGCACCCAAGGCTCGGATGGGGCCTCATAGCGGAGATCGAAACCTACAGGGGCTGTGCCAGGTGGGTCAGCGGAGGCTGCAGCTTCTGCGTTGAGCCGTTGAGGGGTAGGCCTATCCAGAGGGACCCTAGGGATATAGTGAACGAGGTCGAGGCCCTCTATAGATGGGGCGTACGTGCCTTCCGGCTGGGGAGGCAGGCCGACATACTCGTCTACGGCTCGGAGGAGCTGGCTGGTGCAGAGTGGCCGAAGCCTAACCCGGAAGCCCTGAGGAGGATCTTCCACGGCATAAGGACAGTGTCCCCGGGGCTTGAGGTATTACACATAGATAACGTTAACCCGGGGACTATAGCCCGCCACCCCGAGGAGAGCCTGGAGGCGTTGAAGATCATAGTAGAGTACCACACCGACGGGGACGTCGCTGCCATGGGCGTCGAGACAGCGGATCCCCGCGTCGCCGAGGCTAACAATCTGAATACGACTCCCGAGGAGGCCCTATACGCCATAGAACTGGTTAACAAGATCGGCCAACGCAGGGGTCCCTCGGGGCTACCGCACCTACTGCCCGGGATAAACTTCATACTGGGCCTGCCCGGCGAGACTAGCGAAACCTACAGGCTCAACCGCCTCTTCCTAGAGGAACTCCTCCGGAGGAACCTGCTCGTGAGGAGAGTCAACATACGGCGCCTCCTACCACTCCCGTCAACACGCGTGTCCAGGATGAAGCATGGCATACGGGGGAGACGCGAGAAACATGCCAGGAGCTTCGTACACTGGGTTAGGAGCTTCTTCGACAGGGAGATGCTTAGGAGGATTGCGCCGCGGGGCACGTTGCTCCGGGGTCTTTGGGTCGAGGAGTGTAGTGGTGCAGGTTACTGCTATGCGAGGCAGACTGGGAGCTATCCCTTGACCGTGATGATACCCTGCAGGAGCCTCTATAGACATGAGTTCCTCGACAGGGTCGTGGTTACCGGAGTTCACTCCGCCAGGAGCCTTGAGGGCCTACCAGTGCCAGTCGCCCCGGGGTCCCGAAGGAAAGTGCTGGCAAAGGCCAGGGAGCTAGGCATAGTTAGAGGTGGGCCGTGGAGCCGTCTTTGCTAGCTGGGCTGGCCCCCGCTTATGTGTGGTAGAACGGATATTGTATCTCCGTCCTGTACTTCCTCGTCGGGCTTCGCGGGCCTCCCATTCCTCAGTATCACTAGGTCCTCGATGCTGACATCTGGAGGGAGCTTGATTACATCCCTTATCCTCGACCCCTCAGCGGCGTTAACTACTTGCTCTCGGCCTCCTGCATAGTCGGAGAGGTATCCGAAGTACTTTACAATGACCCTCATAGTCCTTACCCTCTCCGTATTGGATGGTCCTGGAGACGGTTATCTATTTACGTATGCATTAAAGCTCGGAGACGAACACCCTCATATGGGATCGTGCGAGGGTTTTGGCCTTGGGTGAACCACCTAGGAAGTATATAGAGATGTATTTCCTGGAGCGCCGGCGCATCGTAGAGGCCCTATTGAAGGCTAAGGGAATGGACGAGATAGGGGATCTTATCTATAAAAACTCGCTGCTATTAGCGCCTACTGTAGCTACCTGTGGGCCCGCTGGGGTTAACGCTGCGCCGTTTATGGTCTCCTTTACAGTGAAGGACGAGTATATGGATGAGGCTATCTCGAAGATGAAGAGTATAATAGAGAGTATGTATGGTGGTGGATGGAGGGCTATGGGAGCTGCTGCAAGGTTTCTGTTGGAGTACGTCTACAATATTGAGAGGAGTAACCCACTGGTCCTAGTGTCGCATCTAATGAGTAAGGGCCACACTTACCGTAACATCATGGAGACGGGGAAGGCAACCATATCGATCCTCATCCCGCCGGACCGCGGGGCTTTCGAGTTGAGGACGAGGGCAGAGATAATAGAGGAGGGACCCCTATACGAGTACGCTAACCTCCTCCACGACCTGGTACACGTCGCCCCAGAGGGGGAGAGGCACCACCCCTGGTATCCAGCGATCGTGTTTAGAGTAGAGGAGATCTATGATAATAGCTATCAGAGGCTAGGGGAGAGGATTTACCCCTAGAGTACTTTGGGGTCCCTCTAAGCCCATATTATTTCACCCTTTAATACTCGTACAGCCACCCATTATAGATGGCGTCAGCTATTATATCGTGTACCGGAGGGGTGTCTATTGCCTAAGGGATGGTGGGGTAGGCTACTCTGGATAGACCTGTCGAGGAGGGAGGCCAAGAAGGTCGAGTACCCGGCTGAGTGGGCTATAGACTATCTCGGTGGCAGGGGCCTCGCGGCCAGGATCCTGTGGGAGCACTTGAAACCGGGCGTGGACCCGCTCTCGCCCGATAACCTGTTGATTCTAGCCGTGGGCCCGCTCACTGGCTTGCCCCTGCCGAGTAGTGGTAAGATGATCGTCGCCGCTAAGAGCCCGTTAACCGGGGGCTATGGCGATGGAAACATTGGCAGCTGGGCTGGAGTCCACATGAGGCAGGCTGGATGGGATGCGATCGTGTTTGAGGGGGCCGCGGCTAAGCCCACGGTCGTCTATATCGAGGACGACAACGTCGTGTTTGACGACGCAGAGGATCTATGGGGGTTAAACACCTGGGACACCGAGAAGAAGCTTAAGGAGCGTTACGGTAAGAACGTCGGCATGCTGGAGATCGGCCCAGCTGGCGAGAACCTCGTCAGGTATGCCACGGTCATTAGCCAGGAGGGTAGAAGCGCTGGTAGGCCCGGTATGGGGGCTGTCATGGGCTTCAAGAAGCTGAAGGCTGTCGTTGTAAAGGGTACGAAGAAGGTGGAGCTCCACGATCCTAAGAGGGTTAGGAGTGAGGGCGCCAAGGCCTATATAGACGTCAAGAAGTCCAGGGCGTACGACTTCTGGATGCGGCAGGGTACCATGATGACCGTGGACTGGGCCCAGGAGGCCAGCGTGCTACCGACCTATAACTTCAGCGAGGGTGTATTTGATGGTTACAAGGGGATAAACGGCTATACCATGGAGGAGATGAAGATAGACCAGAGGGGATGCCCGTACTGTAACATGGTATGTGGTAACGTGGTGAAGGATGCTGAAGGCTATCCGAGCGAGCTGGACTATGAAAACGTGGCTATGCTAGGTTCAAACATAGGCATAGACGATCTATCCAAGGTCGCCGTATTGAACAGGCTAGCAGACCTGGCGGGAATAGACACTATAAGCCTGGGATCAGTCCTAGCCTGGGCCACTGAGGCGAGCGAGAACAAGCTGATAGAGGAGAAGCTAGAGTGGGGTGACTATGAAGCCTACAAGGCACTCATTGACGATATAGTGCATAGGAGGGGGAGCCTGGGCGAGCTCCTCGCCAAGGGAGTCGCAGGAGCCTGTAAGGAGAAGGGTGGCTGCGACTTCGCGATACACGTGAAGGGGCTAGAAGTCAGCGCCTACGACTGCCATGCCGCGCCTGGCATGGCCCTAGCATATGGTACCAGCCCGATTGGGGCTCACCATAAGGATGCATGGGTCATAAGCTGGGAGGTGGCCACCGATAGATTCGCGTATAGCAGGGAGAAGGCGGCGAAGGTCATAGAGTTGCAGCGGATACGTGGAGGGCTATTCGAGAGCTTCGTAGCCTGTAGGCTCCCGTGGGTCGAGGTTGGCCTGAGCCTGGATTACTATCCGAGGATCCTGACAGCGGCTACCGGAGTATCCTATGGATGGGACGAGCTATATGCTGTGGCTGATAGGATCTATGCCCTGGTCAGGGCGCTGTGGATACGTGAACTGGGCTCCTGGAGCAGGGACATGGATATGCCCCCCGTGAAGTGGTTTAAGAAGCCTCTAACCAGGGGCCCGCTAGCCGGCGCTAAGCTAGACTATGACAAGTACCAGGAACTGTTGAACTACTACTACGAGCTCAGAGGATGGGACGAGAGGGGAGTGCCGAAAAAGGAGACGTTGGAGAGGTTAGGGCTCGGTTTCACTGTAGAGGTCCTCGACAAGATAGTCGGGTTGAACTAGATTACATAACCCTCCTCGCGGAGCATTTTATCAATTTCCTTATATCTATTTCTCACGGTGACCTCGGTTACACCAGCCACCTGAGCGACCTCCTTCTGAGTCTTCCTGATCCCCTGCTTCAAGGCCGCTAGATATACCGCAGCAGCCGCTAGCCCGGAGGGGTCTTTACCGGCCGTCAAGCCCTTGCTCCTGGCCATCTTGACTATCTTGATGGCCTCAGCCACCACTGGGTCCGGCAGGCCCAGAGCGGAGGCGATCCTGTAGACGAACCTCTCAGCGTCTATAACAGGGATCCTAATGTCCAGGTGCCTCACTAGGAGCCTGTAGTTCCTCGCAACCTCCCTCTTCGCATCGATCTCCCTCATACTCAGGTTCTTCGCTATATCGTCGAGTGTGCAGGGGTACCTGTGTTTACGGCACGCTGCGTATAGGGCTGCCGCAACCATGCTCTCGATGCTGCGCCCTCTTGTTAAGCCCTTGTTAGCCGCCTCCCTGTAGAGCCTCGCGGCCTCCTCCTTGATCTGTCTCGGCAGCTCTAGCCGGGCTGATATATCGTCTATGTATCTAAGTGCTTGGTTGATGTTCTTCTCTAGACTGGTTAGGGCGGCTTTACCCCTCAAGCCCCTGGTCCTAAGATAGTCGAGCCTCTTGGAGAGGCCGCGTATGCGGCCTCCCCTCGACGCCGATATGTATACGTCTACTCCTAGGTTTGGCTTTGAGAATTGTATGGGGCTTCCTACTCTAGTCCTCCTAGCCCTCTCCTCTGGCGTGTAGGCCCTCCATTCCGCCTCGTCGCCTATCATATCCTCTTCTATGACTTCGCCGGTCTCTATGCATATCTTTATTCCCCTAGCAGGGTCGTATGCTATCTTGTCGGGAGGACACTTGCTTTTTCTATGGTCGTTTTCAAATGATTCTTCCAAGCAGACCACCTCCTAGACCGGGTTTATAAGGAGTATGCCTGGGTATTACGGGGCGCAATCCTTTTATCCCCCTAGCTAATCGACTACTAGTCTTTATATACTTTTCGGCTAGGCCTCCTCGACTCTAGCCCCCTCAACCCCAATCTCAACGTCATGAACACTCCTAACATAGCCCCTGACAGCATCGACGACCCGGTCAACGTCGGACTCCCAGACCAGGGCGATAACAGAGCCGCCCCATCCAGCGCCGGTCAACTTGGCCCCAAGAGCTCCACTCTCTCTAACCCTGAAAACCACCTTCTCGATGACGCCGCTGGAGGCGCCGACCGAGTTAAGCAGCCCCTGGTTGAGGTCCATCAACAAGCCAAGCTTCACAGCATCGCCGGACTCAAGGGCCTCTAGAGCTAGATCTATGATCCCGTCAGCAGCCTCGTATATCAACCGGCTAACCGGCCAAGTCCTATCAGCGACCCTCAACACGTGCTCTACCACGCGGCGGGTATCCCTCGAAACACCAGTATCCAATACAAGGAGCCTTGACCCGCTGGGAAGCCTTATATCAACCTGCTCGAACCCCGACCCCCTCCTATATATGAGGCCTCCCCCATAGACTGCGATGGTGTTGTCTACGCCGCTAGGGTTCCCATGGGCAACCTTCTCGGCCTCATAGGAAGCCTTCAGTAAATCCCCGCGGGACAGGGGGTCCCCCAAGAAGCTCGTATAGGCCAGAGCATAGGCCGCCGCTAGGCTAGCGCTAGAGCCGAGGCCAGCGCCGACTGGAAGCCTGCTTTCAACGTAGACCTCGTGTGGGACTATCTGGAAACCCATCTCGTCGCGGAGGTAGGATAGCATCCTGGCTAGGGGGGCCAGTCTATCGTCTCCGTATTCTAGTGTGCCGGGGTTGATCCAGGAGTTAACGTTAGCCAGAGGGCTGTGAAATCGTATCTTCCCCCCAGTATGCTCTCGGACGATGGCCTTTACGCGGAGGGATATAGCCGTCGCCAGGCTCCTAGACCCCTTCACCACGAAATGCTCCCCGAATAGAATAACCTTTCCGGGGGCACTGGCGGCCGACTGCCTCAATCCTCCCACACCATCCTCATTATCTCGCTATCCTGTATGTATGTTCTACCCGTCCGGAGGGCCAACTCGGCCTTAGCCAACTCCTCTCCCAGATAAGCGGCGTGCTCCGGGGTTAGATCGATCTCCCTGGCTATCGCCCTCGCCAGGATCCTAGCTTTTCTCGAAGCAAACCTGGCTATGCGCCTACCCTGCCTGTACTCTACTAGTATCATGCCGCGCTCGTGATCTACTTCTATCCTGAAATACCCCCTGTCCATCGCCGGCTCTATCCACTCGTCCACGATCCGAGCGTCCTCTACGGGGATCGTTGGCTTCGGCGGCGGCTCCAGTTGCTTGACTACGAGGAGCCTTGACCCGAGCATGTGGGGCTGGCTCCTCCTACTCCACGCGGCATAGCTCAGTTTCAGGGCTTCACGAGCCTCCGCGACGGAGTGAATCGTCTTATACGAGTCCTCCACTACTAGGAATACAGAGGCTCTAAGCTCTACCGCCATTGCAGCCAGCAACGCGTATACCCCATGTGTATCGGCGTCGAGGACCGTTGCCACGTTGGCCGCCGAGAACAGCATTGGAGTATCCAGAGGGTAGGCTGAGTTGTACCGGCTACTTGTGGAGGAGTAGTCTATCAGCGGGAGCCCAACCACGGGATCCACTATCAGCCTCTCGAACCCCCTCCTCCTGTAGAGCTCCACCGCCTCGGCGAGGAGCCTGACGTCCCTCTCCCCTAGGATCACAACACTATCCTTCTCCACGGAGTCCAGGTAGGAGCGGCTCTTGGCTGCTGATATCGATATACCCGAGGCCCCGGCACTTACGGCTTCGCGGGCCATGCGGGGTGTGGGTGCCTCGCTTAAAACCGGCACGTCCACCCTATCCAAGACCCTCCTTATCCTTACCGCGAGATCCCTAGTCTTCGATGATGCGCCCAGGACAAGTAGACTAGCCCCCTCTTCAACATACCTCTCAGCCACCTCCACGTAGTTCCCCGTGTCTGGCGGGATCTCCGCGGCTAGGACTAGTGGGGGACCCCTGCTTGGTACCGCCACGCTCCCTATGTTGAAGGCTGTATGCTCGGGCTCTATCTCTGGCGGCTCCACGTCCAGGATCTCCTCGGCCGGCTTCAGCGTGTCCAGCTTTGATCCCGCCGCGATGTGGGATATCACTAGCGGGAGGAGTCCGGGGTCGCGCGATGCCTTGTAAACAGGCTTCCCCAGCTCGTCGGCTATGGGGCTTACGTCCCCTTCTATAGTGCCTGGTACTAGTATTATGTCGGCGTCCTTTACCGCCTTCCTGTGCCGGTCTATCAGCCTCTTCAGCTTGTTGGCGTCGAGCATTCCGATGGCTGGTATCGGCAGTACTATTATCTGGGCAGATACCTTGGGGTTCCCCTTTACACGCGAGGCTATTATCTCCTCGATCAGCGGCGCCGCCGTCCTGCTAGTTATTAATGCCACCTTCACTACTTTACCAGCCTCTTGTAAGTCTCTATAACGCGGGGCCCGCTACTGGTTCCGATGACGTGCGCCCCGCTTGCGAGCGCGAGGAATGCGTCTATGGCCGTCCTTATACCACCGGCCGCCTTCACTTGTAGGCTGTATTGTTTAGCCAGGCTTGATACCCGGAGGACTGTGAAGGGGTCTCCCCCCTTAGAGTAGACTCCGGTGCTGGTCTTCACATAGTCCGCCTTTGCGTCTGCTACGGTTCTTACCGATAGGGCTAGGGTATTATCGTCTAGTAGTGGGGCCTCTATTATCACTTTCACGTGGCCTACCCCGCTCTCCCTGGCGTGTGATACTAGCTCTGCGAGCTCCTCTTCTACCTCGGGCTTATCGCCCGCGATGATGGCTTGGATGTTGGCGACTATATCGATTCCGTCGACTATGTCTGCTACACTGTCTATCTCGTGTAGCTTTGCCTTCACGGGCTGGAACCCTGAGGGGAAGCCTATGACGGTGCAGAGCTTGACTCCTGCATTGCTAGCCTCTTTGTAAAGCCTCCTTGCATGGTATGGTGATAACATGGCGCACCTGAAGCCGTAGTCGGCTGTTTCCCCTATGACCGCGAGCCCCTTCTCTATGCCTGCGGATGGCGATAGTAGGGTGTGTTCTATCACTCTGGCCAGCTTCTCCGGGCTATCGTATCTCTTCACCATGTTCTCCAGGGCCTCTACTAGCGCTAGACTGCCCTCCTTCATGCCTGGATACCCCATCCATGCCAGTTGTCTCCTTTAAAGCCTATATCCCTAAGTTTCCGGAGTCTCCCTTCTTCAACGAGGCACTATGCGGGGATTATTTAAACCGATATCGCCCCAGATATTGTTAAGGATGAGAGACATGAGCCAGAACATACCACTCAGAAGGATAGACAAATACACCTGGAAGATCCCGGAGGACGCGAAGAATTGTATGAGGGTCCCCTCCATAATATACGCGGACGACTTCCTACTCGAAAAGATGAAGAGCGACCTCACACTAGTCCAGGCGTCAAACGTGGCCTGCCTGCAGGGAATCCAGAAATACTCGATAGTAATGCCCGATGGCCACCAGGGCTACGGGTTCCCCATCGGCGGAGTAGCCGCGATGGACCCAGAGGAGAATGGTGTGATAAGCCCTGGAGGGGTCGGGTACGATATCAACTGTGGAGTGAGGCTGCTAAGGACTAACCTGACGGAGGAAGACGTGCGTCCCCGGCTACGTGACCTGATCGACTCACTCTTCTACAACGTTCCCAGCGGGCTTGGAAGCACCGGTAAGCTGAGGCTAAGCATCCAGGAGCTTGACAAGGTGCTCAACGAGGGCGTCGAGTGGGCTATCGGCAAGGGCTATGGCTGGAGTGAGGATCCGGAGCATATCGAGGAGAGGGGGAGCTGGAGGCTAGCCGACGCTAGCAAGGTCAGCAATGCCGCTAAGAGGAGGGGGGCTAACCAGCTCGGAACGCTGGGGAGCGGAAACCATTTCCTGGAAGTCCAGGTTGTCGACAAGGTGTTCGACGAGAGGTTCGCTAAAGCGCTGGGACTCTTCGAGGGTCAAGTCACGGTTATGATACACACCGGAAGCCGTGGGCTCGGACACCAGGTTGCGAGCGACTACTTGATGATTATGGAGCGGGCTATGAGGAAATATGGCACCATACCGCCCGATAGGGAGCTCGCCAGCATACCCTTCAATTCCCCCGAGGCCCAGAACTACGTGAGGGCCATGGCTGCCGCAGCTAACTTCGCCTGGACCAATAGGCAGCTCATAACCCATTGGACTAGGGAGTCGTTCCGCCAGGTTTTCCGCAGGGATCCCGACCAGCTGGGCCTTGAGATCGTGTACGATGTAGCCCATAACATCGCTAAGATAGAGGAGCACGACGTTGATGGGAAGAGGAAGAGGCTAGTCGTGCATAGGAAGGGGGCCACAAGGGCCTTCCCGCCGGGCCACCCAGAGATACCGAAGGACTACCGCGATGTGGGACAACCAGTGCTCATACCGGGTAGCATGGGTACCGCAAGCTATGTGTTAATCGGGTCGCCGAGGGGGGCTAAGAGCTGGTATACCTCGCCTCACGGGGCTGGTAGGTGGATGAGCCGGGCAAAGGCCAAGAGGACTAGAAGGTACCATGAAGTGTTACAAGACCTCCAGTCTAAGGGCATCTACCTAAGAGCCAGTAACAGAGCCACGGTTGTAGAGGAGATGCCGGAGGCCTACAAGGACGTTGACAGGGTAGCGCGGGTCGCCCATGAAGTCGGCATCGGACTATTAGTAGCTAGGCTGAGGCCTATTGGCGTGACCAAGGGGTAGAGGCCCTTAGAGACGCCGGAGTACCAAGCGGCTAATTCGCCCCCTCTAGCCTGGCGATCATTTCTGCATATGTCTCCTTAACATATTCTCCCTTGACGCCTAGCTCCTCGACAACCTGCTTTATACCCGCTGGGTTGTCACCTTCTATCTCGACGAAGCATCCTAGCCTTTGGACTCGGTCTAGGGTTACAGTCGTGCCGTGTAGCTCTACGTATGTCCTGTCCTTGGTGACCGTTGCCATGGGTTTGAACCCGATCTCCTCAAGGAGTTTTTCTATATCGCCTCCGCTGACCTCAACTATTATCTCGACGCGCTTCTTGATATCCCCTCTATTGTCTATCCGGGGCCCCTTGTAGGTCAACGAATACTTGGTCCCGTCTATAATACGTACCCTCAGGGCTTCATCAGTCTCCACGAAGTCCCTGCAGGGGTGTTGATAGTAGATGTCAACTTCACGTCGTCTTCCAATGAGCCTGCCGCCTAGCTCCAATGCTTTCTCCAGTATAGCTTCCAGCCCGTCACAGTCCACCCGGATCTTCGCTTCGACCTCATACATGAAGATCTCCAGTGGCACTCGAAGTGGATTAGGTACCCTATCTAAGCCTTTCCAAAAATATTAGGGGATGAAGGGTTTAATATGGAGGAGATGATGTTCTTTTCCTGGGCATCCTCTCTATCCTAGGCTGAGCTTCTTGAGCTCGCGGGCCATCCTCTCGTAGCGTTTTACGTCTTCTGGGGTCAGGCTTGGCGGGACCCTCTTCAGTGCCTCCATGAAGTGCTTCATCTCGACGGGGCCTACTTCTAGTTTCTCCCTGAGTTTTATCATTACAGCCTCCCTGACCACGGCCTCTATGTCGGCGCCCGTGTATCCTTCTGTGAGCTCGGCCAGCTTATCCAGGTCCACGTCATCAGCCAACGGCACCTTCCTAGTATGGACCTTGAATATCTGCTTCCTTGCCTCCTTGTCCGGCGGTGGCACGTAGATCAGCCTGTCGAACCGGCCGGGCCTTAGTAGGGCTGGGTCTATTATGTCGGGCCTGTTGGTCGCCGCGATGACCACCACGTTCTGGAGGGGGACTATGCCGTCTAGCTCTGTCAGTAGCTGGTTGACTATCCTGTCTGTCACGCCGCTCGTGTCATGCCTGAAGCCGCGGGCTGGGGCTATTGCGTCTATTTCGTCGAAGAACACGACCGTCGGGGCGACCTGCCTGGCCCTCTCGAAGATCCTCCTAACAGCCTTCTCGCTTTCTCCTACCCATTTGCTTAGTACTTCTGGGCCCCGCACTGCTATGAAGTTAGCCCCACTCTCAGTCGCAACAGCCTTAGCGAGAAGAGTCTTACCAGTACCAGGAGGACCAAACAAAAGAATACCACGAGGAGGCTTAATACCCATTTCCTCGAAGACCTTGGGGTATTTGAGCGGCCATTCGACGGCTTCGCGTAGCTCTTGCTTTACGTTCTCTAGGCCTCCTATGTCCTCCCACTTGACCTGTGGTACCTCTACGAATACCTCTCTGATCAGGGTTGGCCTCACTAGCTTCATAGCCTCTAGGAAGTCTTTCATAGTGACTTTCAGTTCCTTGAACACGCTCGTGGGTATAGTCTCTTTTGTGAGATCTATCTTGCCAGACTTTATGAATCTCCGTAGGGCAGCCATAGCGGCCTCCTTGGCCAGCGCTGCTAGGTCTGCGCCCGTGTAGCCGTGGGTCATCTCGGCTAGCTTATCTAGGTCCACGTCATCAGCTAGTGGCATGTGCCTTGTGTGGACTTTTAGGATCTCTATCCTTGCACGTTTGTCGGGGGGTCTGATCTCGATTTCTCTGTCGAACCGGCCGGGCCTCCTCAGAGCCGGGTCTACTGCGTCGGGCCTGTTGGTCGCCGCGATAACTATCACCCGGCCTCTCTCTTTCAGGCCATCCATTAGCGTTAGGAGCTGTGCTACGACTCTCTTCTCGACTTCTCCTGTTACTTCTTCTCTCTTCGGTGCTATTGCGTCTATCTCGTCTATGAATATTATGCTTGGCGCGTTCTCCTCGGCCTCCTTGAAGATCTCCCTAAGCCTCTGCTCACTCTCACCATAAAACTTACTCATAATCTCAGGACCATTGATCGAGATGAAGTATGCTCCTATCTCGTTGGCTAGAGCTTTGGCGAGAAGAGTCTTACCAGTACCAGGAGGACCATACAAGAGGACACCCTTAGGAGGCTCGATGCCCAGGTGCTTGAAGAGTTCTGGGTATTTCATGGGGAGTTCCACGATCTCTCTTATCCTCTCCTTGGCCTCTTCTAGGTCGCCTATGTCCTCCCATGTTACCTTGGGGACTCCTCTGGCTCTAGCGACTTCCTCGGCCTTTACTGGCTTCTCTTTAATGTTGATTTCCGTCCTCTCGGTGACGTAGACCATCTGGGCTGGCTGCGTTGATACTACGGCTAGCGGTATGCCTTCTAGGAGTGGTACTACTATGATCTCTCCTCTGGCTATAGGTTTCCTCAACAGGAACTCCTTTACGTAGGCCACGAAGTCGGGGCCGAATCTTATGGGTTCCAGCGGTGCCAGCACTACTTTCTGTGCAGGCTCGACTTTGGTGGCCTTGTATACCGTGACAGTATCCCCGATTCCGACTCCTAGAGCGGCTCTCAAGTAGCCGTCTATCCTTATGATATCCTTGCCCTCGTCTTCTGGTCTAAGGGGCCATACTGACGCGACTACGTCGTGTTCCTTGCCGCTGATCTTTATGTAGTCGCCTGTTTCTACGCTGAGTGATTTCATGGCCTTCCTGTCTATCCTGGCTATCTTCCTACCGACATCTCTATGGTAGGCCTCAGCTACCCTTAGGGTTAAGCCATCTATGCTCATCGTCGACACCCTGTCTCTAATGGTGTCGTGGGGTAGATAAATCTTTGGAATAAGGGGCTCGGGCCCGCGCGGCGTCGTCATACAATAGCCTCGGCCCTGCTATGCCACCTCATAGCCCGTCTCTCTGCCTAGTATAATAATGATATATTCCTTATTAGGGGATTCTAGCGCTGGTGTGGAGAGAGTTGGCTAGAATACGCCTCGGCATAGTGGTTGCTGAGTTCAACTACGACGTCACACGGCTAATGTTAGAGAAAGCCATTAGCCATGCCAAGTTCCTTGGCGCTGAGGTCGCAATCGTCTTCAAAGTACCTGGTACCTTCGATATCCCATACGGGGTATCCTCGATCATAGGCAAGGACTATGTCGATGCCATCGTCGCCCTTGGAGCGGTTATTGAGGGGGAAACCGAGCATGACGAGGTAGTAGCCCACCAGGCCGCAAGGAAGATCGTGGACCTCGGAGTCGAGCATGGGAAGCCCGTGTCACTTGGAGTCATCGGCCCTGGAGCAACTAGGATGCAGGCCCTTGAGAGAGCCGAGGAATACGCTAGAAGGGCCGTGGAAGCTGCTGTCAAGCTGGCTAGGAGGATGAAGCTTGCAGAGGAGGCCACGTATAACGGTGAGATGATCGAGGTCGAGTAGGCCAAAGATGCCTATCTCTAGGAGACGGGTGCGTGGAAAATGGCCAGGATCAGGATGGCGGTGCTCGAACTAGTCGGCTACAGGGAGTGGACTGAGGCCATCGGAGATGACAGGGAGTGGAGACTGCAGATAGTCCAGTCAACGCTCTATTCGAGCCTGCAACAAGTGATAGCAGATTACGGGGGATTCATCCTGCCGCTGCGCTATGACTATATGGCAGTGGCGGCTTCCAATGTCTCTGATGAAGGATTGAAGAGGCTCTACGATAAGGCCCGCGAGATCTCCCCAGTGCCTGTGAGGCTCGCCGCCTCGTGCGGCTCGACCCCTGTAGAGGCTATGGAGAACGCTTGGACCCGCATAAAAGAGGGCGAGGAGTTTGTTCTCGACGAATGCGGGGATAACGAGATCGTAGTCGCCGGCCATTTCGACCTTAACGGGATAACTGTGATGACGCGCCGCTTGGGGCTACTAACCACATACAACACCGTTCTCCACGTTATCTCGGAGATAGAGACGAGGGCGCACTATCGTGGGGCTGTAGCACAGTACCTGGGCGGTGACAACATTCTAGTACTCCTCCCATTCACCGGGTTCAAGTCCATCGTCGAGGAGCTAGTCGTCGTCCACGATCTTAAAGCCGGCGTCGGGATAGCACCGACTGCTAGAGAGGCGTTGAAACACGCTGCAAAGGCGCTTCACGACATAAGGACAGGCAAGGCAGGGGATAGGATACGTGTGGAGGGGGCTCATTATGAAACATAACCCCGAGATTACACCCTGTTTCCATGGGGACGCTTGTATTGGAGGATGAGGAGAAGATAGTACTGAGAATAGAGTTGACTAAGTCCCAGTACCTAGCCCTGGAGGCTCTAGCCGAGAAGAAGGGTTACAACCTGGCTAGCGATTTCGTGAGAGCTCTCATAGCAGAGGTCTTATCGGGGGGAGAGCACGAGGTAGAAGTGCCTAGATCTCCGCTTGACATCAAAGAGCTCTCAGAGCTCATCGCCAAGAGGCTTGAGAGGAGAATCGAAGATATACTGAACCCCTACACTGGGAAGATAGACGAGATCTACCGCCGGCTCGGAGAGGTTATCGAGCTGCTTGAGGCTAGAGAGGATCAAGAGCAGAGGAGGGAAGAGTACGTGGAGAGGCCTAGATCCTATGAACGCTATGAGAGGCAACAGAGGCAGAAGAGGCCTTCTGCTATAGATAGGTTGAAGGAGCAGAAGGTCGTGTTCTATAGTGACGTTGCCTGGATGAAGGCGCCTAACAGGCTCTTCCAGAAGCTGGAGAGGGAGGGAGCTATTGTCATATCGGGTGCAGGCGAGACCGTGGGGGTCGACCCGGAATACTGGGAGGAGTTCGTCAACCTCGTCTCTAGGTTGGGTATAAGCGATCCGGACGAGGTGGAGAAGCTTCTAACAACGAAGCTGGGAGAACAGGCTAGGAGGCTTTTCCAGGTGCTTCTGAGAAGCGGGTTGGCCTATTATGATAGGGATCTAGGGTCCTGGGTCGTACGCATTCCCAGTAGGAGTCAGAGGGGGCCCGCGTCAGGATAGCCCTGTCGTAGCCCTTGGCCTGCGTACCTTACCAGAGCCTGGGGGCCCTCCCTTAGCAGGCGGACTAGGTTCAGGGCATGCTTCCTGGTTCTGTCTACAGCTATCGCTTTCAGCTTCTCCGGGTCTCCAGGTGCCTCGTCTTCATGCACGGTCACATCTATGACTATCTTTCCAGTGAGCACCTCTACTAGTATCAAGCCTATGCTAGCGGCGAGGTACGATAGCTTGTCGGCCTCCCTTGATCCTATCCATCCCAGGGTGATTACCCCCTCGCATCCCTGATCTAGGAGTCTCTTGGCGGCTCCTGGAAGGTCCTTTACCCCAGGGACTGTGTGTCTTAGAATCGTGTGGCCGGGGAGGTTCTCCTCTATCGTTCTCACTGCTATTCCTCCCATGTCGACCCTGGCGAAGGTAGTGTCAACCACGCCAACACACTTCTTCACGTCTGCACGCCTCTATTATAGTGAATCCGTCTATGATTGGCCATTTATTTTTCTCTGCGAGTCTCGTGGCGGTTTCCACGCTCATGCTCTTCCCGTAGTCTAGCATCTCGGCGAAGAATACGCTTGGTGTTAGATTAGCTAGCCTCGCTAGGGCTAGGCTTAGCTCTGTATGCCCTCTTCTCTCGCGTAACGGTCTGCCAGCTAGTAGAGGGACGTGGCCTGGGGCTTGGAACTCGCTTACGAACTTCTCCCGGGCTTCCTCCGGGCCATTCTCGATATACAATGAGACTGTCTTGTCTAGTTCTCTTATTGTCCTGGCCCTGTCCTCGTCGGATATACCTGTTTTAACTCCTATATGGTTCACCCAGATGGTGAAGGCGGGCCTGTCACCGTAGCCCAGCCTCTTCAACGTAAGCGGGCGTAGGGGGTCGTGTAACGCTATCAACGTGTCTCCCCACGTGAGCCCTAGACCCGATGCAATCCTCCAATCCGTTGCATAGCAGATTAATCCCCCGGCTTCAGTTCTTAGCTTATACACTCTATCTGGCGTTGCATGGGAGGCGTGGAATACCATGTCAACTTCTCCTTCTCTATCGTCGCTGTCGAATACTAGTACCGGGGTCCCCTCTGCTAGGGCTCTTATCGCCTTTTCTATTCCATCCATACTCCTTCACCGCGGATGCTATGGTTAGGCTCGCTGAGACCACTATGGCTATAGTCTCTACTAGGGGAGTTGACCAACTAGGCATTTTATTAATCAAGCCCTGACTGCTACTTTCATCGAGTTCCTCTGGTGTATATACTCTACGGCCGCTCGTATTCGTGCCATTCTCGGTGTGGACGACAGGTTTACTAGCTCTGGTGGCGTCCTCTGCGGCTTTAGCTGTCTTTACTGTTATCGTGCCGTGGCCCGGGAAGAGGATTGTCATGTTTTCTCCTGGTTCGAGTTTTATGAAGGATAGTTTCCTCGTTGTGAATTCTTCGGTGCAAGACTTGTTTCCCGTGGCCTCATGGATCGGTATTAGCGTTGTATTGAGGGAGCCTGGTATCGATACTGTGGCTTTCCTGGGGCATTCTCCGGTGAATTGGATTTTCAGTGTTATGTAGCCTGCCGAGCAGTTTATTGACAGCAGCGTCCCACGGGTTATGTTTTCATCGACTTCGTATATGATGTTGTTGTCCGTGCATTGAAGCGCGTGGACCCCGGCACCATTAAATATAATTAATACTATAATATATAATAATACAATAGAGGACGTTCTATGTCGATTGACTGGTCCCGTATTTGGTTGTCTCAGGGAAGGATTTGAGCTTGGGGCGAGCGTTCTACCCTTATGCATACCATACACCATATATTATATTATTTGTAGTATTAATAGTATTATTACTGCTAGCGGCGTGATAAACGCCTCAACCAAGGCCGAGAAAACCAGTATCGAGCCCGCCAGCAATAGATTCCTCCTCGCTACCCGAGAGAATTCCACTCTTCTACCCATTAACTTATCTACAAAGTAGAACGCTGTTGATGTCGCAATCGCTATAGCTGGTATCTCTATGGACCCGTGGGGTAACAGCGAGGCTATCACTAGAGGACCTGGATTGGTGGACTGCATAATTGGAGCCTCTGTCAGCGCCCTTCTGATAACAAACCCTATGATAGACCCGTTAAACACGACTATAGCGAATGGAATGATCACTGTAACGCTTAGTATCGTTGATAAGGTCACGACTAGTAGATTCCTGACGAATATATAAAGGGGGATTAACAAGTAGGTGGCGCCCCTAAACAGGTCAACGTTTTCCTCGACATCGCTATAGCTCCGCTTGACGTACTCCGCAATAGGGGTTGACGATACCTCAGGCCAGTATAGGGTCGAGAGTATCATTGTAATTGCGAAGAGTACTACTAGCGATAGCGTCCTCACCTTAATCGACGTGTCGAGCAAGTAGTCATCTATTATGTTATCTGGTCTGCGCAATAGGCCCCACCCTCTATAGTGTTAAGCTTTAGAGTCCTATACTAGCTTATATGGCGGCAGGGCACTTTCATCCTTTAATTTAAATGCCGGCGGAGCGTATGTGTGTGGTGGATAGGTACCGACAGTGGACAACAATATAAATATCATATTAAAAATAAGGTGTATGGGATGGTTGAAAAGAGTAGGGACGTGCAGAGAAGGCTCTCCGTACTAATGGATCTATGGAATAGGATCATAGACTCCTGGGAGAGTAACGAGAACCTAACCAGGGAGCGGGTAATAGACCTGTTAAAACAGGCCTACGCCGAAGAAAAGATAACCCCGCTAAAGGGGGCAAGCACCCCCGAAGACCTCTACGACAAAGAGATGACCAGCCTCTACATAGTCGGCAAATACGGTATGGGCCTGGAGGAACTATACCCCAAGCTCTTCGACGCTCTATTCCCGAACGAAATAAGATACGACAAGGCGATAAAGATACTGTTATCCGAGGAACCCGAGAAAGCCAAGGACAAGATAGTAGCCCTAATGGGCGGGAGGCTCGACGACAACACGGTAGCCAGGATGTTCAGGTTGAAATTCACCGAGATATACTTCGGGTTCAGCGATGAAAAAGCGCTGGCAGAGCTACTCAAGGCGTTCACCAAGGCGTTCCCCGAGAAGGAGAGGATAGCCGTGAAGTACGCTAGATTCTATATAGCATTCAAGGTAGCCGCTTCGATCTACCGGGGGGAGGTTAGGGATAGGATAACGAAGGAGGCGTTAAAGCAGGCATCAGCCCTCGCGTTCTCAGATCTGCAGGGCTCTATACCGGACGATTCCTATATAGAGAAGATAGCCACGGGGGTCTTCGGCGTCAGGAGGAATAACTTGAGGCATATACTCGCTGGGGGACGAAAGGCTAAGAAGAAATAACACGTGCCTCCTTGGAAATAGTTTTTTAGAGAAATATGATCCCGGGTACCGGTCGCTATTATCTTCACATTTTTATATACCACAACATATGACAATCGACTCTCCGGCGGTTAAATAATGGTTGTATTGACGGAAACACAGAAAGCCATACTGAACGTGCTAGTAGAACTCTACGAGAAGAAGGGAAGGAAGGGGATGGTTAAGAGTAAGGAGGTAGCCAAGCTACTCAACAAAGACGAGGGGACTGTCAGGAACGTGATAATGATGCTCAAAAACATGGGTCTGGTAGAGAGCAGGACCGGGCCCGCGGGCGGCTACGCGCCTACACTTAAAGCCTACGAGGTACTCGGCACCCCAGCAACTTATACGCACCTAGGCTACGGGTACATGCTTGTATATAAGGAGGATGGCGTGAAGAGACTACCGGCTATCCACATGGAGATCATAAACATCTTCCGCCCGGAGAAGCCCAGAGCGCTGGCCAGGGTGGGAGGCGATATAAGCGTAATCCGGGTGGGTGACAAGGTTAGGGTCGAGAGCGGCCCCGCGGGCAAGCTCATCGTAGAGGGGATCGTGAGTAAGGTGAACCCCCAGGGGGGCGAGGTATCTATTGATATCGACAAGCTCGTGATTATACCAGACGAGCTGGTGGGCCGCGTAGCCACGAGGAGGCTACACACTATATCGGAGTCGATGAGCGTTAGGGACGCGGCCAAGCTACTCTATGAGAAGCGGATAAGGGGGGCGCCTGTAGTTGACCGCGACAACAAGGTAGTGGGGTTCCTCACGACAACAGATATATCAATGATCGTGGGTACGGGAGGGGATCTAGACGCGCCTGTATCCAGGTATATGAGGAGGAACGTGTTCACGATAAACGAGCATGAAACCATAATTGAAGCGATGAAGCTGATGGACGTCTACGGCGTGGGACGGCTACTGGTTATAGACAATGCAGGTAACCCGGTCGGCATAGTGACTCGAACCGATATACTCCGGTTCATACTGTCACTGCAGACGAGCCACTAGCGCCATCGCCGCCTAGGTACTCTAGGATCCTCTTGTGGAGCAAGGCTAGGATCTTCTTCCTATCCTCCATCAATACAATATCACTGTACCCCCTCACCACTAGCGAGTGAGCGAATGGAGAGGGATAGCTCAGAGGCCCCTTTATCTCTACTTTGACCTCGCCTGTCTTCAGCCATTCGAGAACCCTTTCAGCGTTCTTTATATCCATGTAGTCTTCGAGTATCTCCCTATAGGTCTCCCTTACTATTGGGTGCTCTGGGAACGCGTCTAGGAGTATCTTTAGGATGTGCTGTGCACTGAGCTGTAACCTCTCCGGGGAGCGCTCCCTCCCCTTATACCTTCTAAGTATCATGAAGCTCCTCTGAGCAACATGACGGAACCGCCTCTTCATAAGCTCTGTCCTCGATATCACTTTCTTGAGGACCTCGCGCGGATCCGATGAGAGTGTGAGCTCCAGCAGCTCTCGGAGTAGCTTCTTAGACGGCTTCTTCTTCAGTGTCAGCATGAACCCGTTGTCACTAACAGTTATCCTAACGGGCAGATCCACGATGTCTGAGAGCTTGCTTGCAAACAGTCGTGAGAGAGCGTCATTGACCCTTCTACCGTAGAGTGTGTGGAATACGATACTCCAGTATCCCTTTTCCTCGTCGGGGAAGTATTCTACCAGCAAGAGTTTATCCGAGGGCACGACCCCAACGTACCGGTCCTGCAGCGATATATACTCCAATATCACGCTCGCCGCATGATCCTCTAGGAGATACTCCTCTACAAGAACCCTCTTCGCAGTATCATAGTCCCCCCTCTTCAATAACTCCCAGATCCTCCTCCTGAATTCGCCCACCCGCAACGCGCTGTCGAAGCTTAACGGGAGCATCTCGCTGAACCAGCTCGGCACTGTGGGCCTAGCGTCCTTCGCGGGCTCAACTACGATCTTCGTCCCATCGCTTTTGACGAACTTGAAGGTTCTCCCGGAGAGTACGAAGACGTCTCCAGGCACCAATACCTCTGCGAACTCCTCTTCAACATTGCCCACGTATTTTCCGTCGACCGTCACAACCTTCACATCGGCCTCGTCGGGTATAGTCCCTGTGTTCAGCTGGTATATCATCCTGGCACTCCTCTTGCGCCCGAATACGCCTTCTTCCTCGTCATACCAGAGCTTGGCGTAGACGCGCTCCTCCTCTAGCCCGTACCTTCCGGCCAGGTACTCCAGTACCGACTTGAAGTCTTCGAAGGAGAGGTTGTGGAAGGGGTAACTCCTCTTGACCAGCTTGTAGGCTTCCTCGACGCTCCATTTCCTCTCTATGCTCATCCCGACCAGGTGCTGGGCCAGTACATCTAGCGGGCAACATGGGATTCTAACCTTGTCGATAAACCTCTCCATGGCAGACTTGGCCAGAACAGTGCACTCCAGGAGGTCGTCTCTATCAACTACGATAATCCTCCCCTTGCTAACGGCCTTTATGTGGTGGCCAGCCCTGCCAATCCTCTGGAGGAGCCTGCTAACGCTCTTCGGGCTACTGAGTAGCACGACTAGGTCTATGTAGCCTATGTCTATCCCTAGTTCCAGGCTTGTGCTCGATACAACTACCTTCAACTCGCCCCTCTTAAGCTTCTCCTCGACTTCGAGCCTCACCCTCCGGGATAGGCTTGAATGGTGCGCCTCTATCATGTCTGCATCGAAGAACCCTTCGCTGCCGAGGATACTGCGTAGCTTGTAGACTACGCGCTCCGTGGCGCTCCGCGTATTAGTGAATACGAGAGTCGTGCGGTGCTGCTTCACCAGGTCTATCAGAAGCCTGTAGATAGCGTCGTTAACGACGTTGGCTGGATCGTTTATGAGGTCGACCTTCGGGGTCAATACACGTATGTCGATGGGCTTCGCGAAACGCGCGTCGACTATCTTGACCTCGCGCGGAGTCCCATCATCATTATACCCGGCTAGGAATCTAGCCACCTCGTCTAGGGGCGCTATGGTCGCCGACATCCCTATACGCTGTAGTCTCCCTCCTTTCTCCTTGACTAGGTAGTCCAGCCTTTCTATGCTGAGGGCTAGATGCGAGCCCCTCTTGCTGGAGGCCACCTCGTGTATCTCGTCTACTATAATCCATCGAGCCGTCGCTAGGCGTTCCCTGAACTTTGGAGCCACAAGGGCTATAGAGAGGCTCTCTGGGGTCGTGATGAGGATGTGCGGGGGCTTCCGGACCATCTTCTGCTTCACACTAGGTGGGGTATCGCTAGTCCTGACCATGACCCTGATCTCGCCTAGGTCATATCCGCTCTCCCTGGCTATCTCTGCGATCTCCTTGATAGGCACTATCAAGTTCCTGTACATGTCGTTGTTCAGCGCTCTCAGGGGAGAGACGTAGACCGCGTATATCTTATCCTCCAGGCTCCCTGAGAGGGATAGCTTGAAGAGTTCGTCTATTATGGCAGTGAATGCAGCGAGCGTCTTACCCGTTCCCGTGGGACTCGATATAAGTACATTGTGTCCATCCTTTATGAGGGGTATAGCAAGTCGCTGGGGGAGGGTCAGGGAGGAGTACTTGCGTTTAAACCACTCCCTCGTAAAGGGCTGCAACTTCTCCAGTGTATAGTCGTCGCTTAGCAGTGCTCGCTGCATAGTCTATTGACCCTCGCGGCGTCACTATTCCTTCTCGGTCTCCAAGTGTTTAAAGACGGGATATATGCCGATGGTAGGCATACAACCATACAGATCCTCACGGGATAACAGTTGGTCATCCCCTTGTACAACTTTATTAACCACTGTGTTGAATGTTCTTGTGAATATGTAATTATAAGTCTCCGGCAGGTGGCCGATATGGAGCAGTCAGTCGAACCGGGCTCCGTTATACTGTTCCAGTACATAGACCTGGCCGGCTTCCTTAGGAGTGTCGAGTCGGTCTACCAGGGCGGCCGCTTCGAGACGGCATTTGACGGGAGCAGCGTCCCGGGATTCAGGCCTATTAACGATAGCGACCTGTTCCTGGTAGGTGATCCCTCTACCCTGAGGAGGGTTCCATGGATCAAGGGCTACTATAGGATATTGTCCGAGATCTATAGCACCAGTGGTGAGAGATACAACAGGGACCCTAGGTACATAGCTGGCAAAGTACAGGATTACCTCAGGGAGTCACATGGATTCGAGGCATTGGTAGGCGCCGAGCTGGAATTCTTCGTTCTAGACAGTCTAGAACTCGATGTAACTCACCCATACTCCGGTATCAGCTACTCTACCACATCGGAGGAACACCCCTGGGAGGCCAATTCAGTAGGCCGCCTCAAAGCCGCATACCATACTGTCGAGCCCGTCGATAAGCTACTTGAGTACAGGAGCAGCCTCAGGGAGCTGATGGCCACCGTAGGATATTCGAGGGTCCTCGAAACACACCACGAGGTCGCACTAGGACAGATCGAGGTCGACCTGGAAGCCAGCAACCCGCTGGTTATATCCGATAACATAATCACCTTGAAGTGGGTTGCACATACACTAGCCATGTCGGAGGGGAAGATCGCTGTATTCATGCCCAAGCCTATCTACGGCGACAATGGCAGCGGGATGCACCTGCACCTAAGCCTATGGTCCAACGGTAAGAACGCATTCTACGAAGAGGGAGGCACCGGCATATCACAGGTGGCCCGATCCTTCATAGCTGGAATCCTAGAGCACGCCGAGAGCCTCGCAGCACTCGTAGCGCCAACTACAAACAGCTATCGGAGGCTTGTCCCAGGCTACGAGGCCCCCGTGTACGTGTCATGGGGCTACCGGAACAGGAGCGCCATGATAAGGGTTCCCGCGTTCAAGAGCGCTTCGGCTGCCAGGATAGAGTTCAGGACCCCTGACCCGTCAGCCAACCCCTACCTAGCCATAGCTGGCACGCTGTTGGCCGGGCTGGATGGCGTCAAGAAGAGACTGGATCCGGGGGACCCCATAGACAAGAACGTATATCACATAAGTCCAAGCGACTTTGAAAAGTACGGTATAAGGATGCTGCCCAAGTCCCTCGACGATGCCCTCGACGCTCTAGAATCCGATAACGAATACCTGAAGCCAGTCTTCGACGATGACGTCATAGAAGCCTACGTAGAGATGAAGAGGAAGGAAGCAGAGACAATAAGGACGATGCCGCACCCCTACGAATTCTACCTATACGGCGCAGTCTAAAACCCATCAGAGCCTGAATACACGGGGGGAAGACCCCCAGCTAGACACTTCACCGCGCATTGATTATTACCCGCAGACGCCTCTACTATAACGGTGTCGAACCATGGTTGAGAGGGTCAAGACCGGGATACCGGGCCTAGACGAGATACTCTACGGTGGAATCCCCAAGCGGAACGTCGTACTCCTAAGCGGGGGACCAGGAACAGGGAAGTCCATATTCTCATACCAGTATCTCTGGAACGGCTTGAAGAACGGGGAGCCAGGCGTCTTCGTCGCCCTCGAAGAGCACCCGGTACAGGTTAGGATAAACATGGCCCAGTTCGGATGGGATGTAAGGCATTACGAGAAGGAGGGAAGCTTCGCTATAGTCGACGCTTTCACAGGCGGGATCGGCGAGGCGGCTAAAAAGGAGAGGTATGTCGTGGCGGATCCAGAGGATGTGGGATTGCTAGTAGACGTTCTAAAACAGGCTATCCGGGACACGGGGGCGGTCAGGGTCGCAGTGGACTCAGTCTCGACACTGTACCTGGCTAAGCCGGTATTGGCTAGGAGGACGGTGATGCTACTGAAAAGAGTCCTCTCGGGGCTAGGCACTACCAGCATCCTGGTAAGCCAGGTATCCGTGACGGAGAGGGGATTCGGCGGTCCCGGGGTCGAACATGCAGCCGACGGGATAATCAGGCTAGACCTCGACGAGGTTGAAGGCGAGCTGGTGAGGAGTCTACTCGTCTGGAAGATGAGGGGGACAAAACACAGCATGAAGAGGCATCCCTTCGACATAACCGACAAGGGGATCAGGGTCTACCCAGATAAAGTCGTAAGGCTCGGGCGAGGTTTCAGGATCGAGACACGCTAGCAAGGGCAACGCTAAACGCAATAACCCCCATCCCAACTCTCTCCACGGTGCCTAGAATATGGGTAAAATCGTGGGCGAATACCTGACCTTCGACGATACAGTCATAGTACCCGGGCTCTCCCGCGTGGAGCCTTCCCAAGTCGATATAACGGGGTACGCCTCGAAGAGCATCATGCTATCCATACCCCTCGTCTCAAGCCCCATGGACACGGTTACAGAGAGTAGACTAGCGATACTACTAGCGCGGTTCGGCGCGCTAGGCGTTATACATAGGAACAACAGTATAGAGGAGCAAGTAGAGCATGTGAAGGTTGTGAAGAAGTCGAACCCCAGCTTATGGGCTGAGGTACCGCGCGTCGACTCCCCCGAGGCGTTGGAGGACATGCTACTGAGGCTTGAGGAGACCAACAGCGAGGCCGCCATAGTCTACCACGGAGGCGTTCCCATCGGGGTTTTCATAGCCCGAGAAGCTGACCATGCCTACTGGTCGGGTAAGGCGCATGCACTGATAACGTTGCTCGATCTGGTTAACCCTGCGCCACTCACAGACGAGATGGGTAGGTTGATGGTAGGCGCTGCCATAAGTCCCTTCGACGAGAAAAGAGCTGTGGAGCTCGTGAAGGCGGGGGCCGACGTCTTGTTCACAGACGTAGCCCACCTACATAATGAAGGGGCTCTCAGCGCCCTGAAGAAGCTGTCCAAGATAGTCGACGTCGATATCGTGGCCGGCAACATAGGTACCAGGGAGGCCGCGGTCGATATAATCTCACGGATAGACAACATAGCCGGGCTCAGGGTAGGCATCTCCAGCGGGAGTATATGCAGCACGGGCGAGGTAGCAGGCACAGCCGTGCCAACGCTCCAGGCAGTAATCAACGTAGCAGATGCACTCAAGGAGATGGGGCTCCTTGGAAAGATCCCGATAGTAGCTGACGGGGGCATAAAGAACCCTGGCGACGCAGCCAAGGCGATCATCGCCGGGGCGAGCAGCGTGATGACCGGTAGATTCTTGGCTGGGAGCGAGGAAGCTGCTAGCCAGAAGATCAGGGTTGGAGGCAGGCTCTACAAGGTCTACCGTGGAATGGCCAGCAGAGGGGCTATGGAGAGGAGATTCGCAGCAGACAGGTACTCCAAGCCCAGCAAGGCGATAGAAGAGGGGGTAGAGGGCCTAGTACCCTACACTGGCAGCGCGCTGGTCAAGGTAATGGAGATGGCGACAGGCCTACAGGCTGCACTAGGATATGCTGGGGCCCGCGATATAAAGGAGGCGTGGTCCAAGTCCAGGCTAGCTAGGATCACGCCTATAGGCTCTAGGGAAGTTAAACCCCACGACCTAGTAGTATAACCTGCTGTCAGGGTGTGAACCGGTATGGCGAGCGGCAAGGCCCTCTTATCACGCGGCCGTGTCCTCTTCCTCAGGCTAGACGACGGATTCCGGCTTCCACAGGCCATCGACTCCGAGCTCGAAAAGCAGGGGATAAAGTTCGCGTCGATAAAGGGAATCGGCGGTATTAGATGGGCTAGAATCGCGGTGTTCAGCCCCGCCGAGAAAAAATACTATCCAGTCGACCTGGAGGCAGAGCCGGGAATGACGATGGAGATGACGAGTTTACTGGGTAACAGCGTGTTAGGCCCCGACAACACATACTACACGCACCTCCACATAGTGCTAGCTAGGAAGCCAGGCGAAGTATACTCGGGGCATCTTATCGAAGCGGAGATACATCCCCTGGCGGAGATCTTCATAGAAGAGAATATAGGCTCCCTAGGAGACGTGCAACGCCTCCTGTCCAATAGATGGAGCCAGTGGTGACGGGTGGCTCTAGGATGACTAAACCCTACCGTGTAAGGATGCTAACACTCCACCTAGACTGTAAGCGCGTCGAGGATCCCCTAGGCGAGCTAGAAGATGCATCCTACCGGCTATCGGAGGCCAGCGACGTTATAGTAGGAGAGTACGGCTATGAGGTCTGGACTAGGAGGATAGTCCTGGACAACTGTAGCATAGATGAAGCCTCAGAAGTAATCGAATCCAACATGTCAGGCGAAGAACTTGTCTCCCTCGGCAACTACAGGGCTGATAGCGTAACCACAGGGTTCCTGGAGAGGCTGACCGAGGAAGGATACTATGCATCGCTTCAACTGGGAGAGGGATGGCAAGAGGCTAGACACGCGAGTAAACTAATCCATGAACTATCGGAGAAGGAGCCCAGTAGAGCCACCCATATCGGGATAAACACTCTTGGAGAACCCATCGAGACACCCTACTTCCCACTGGCTGGTACAAAGACCCACAGGGGGCTCACGCTGGGACTCCTCTACCCGAATTACCTCCTCGAAGCCTATAGGAAGGGCGGCTTCGACGGCCTCGTCTCAGCGATAAACTCAGCGGCTAGAGGAGCCCATGAGATGCTGCAGAGAGCCTCGGAGATAGCCAAGGCGACTCCAGTCGGGGTGGACTTGAGCCCCTCTCCTTGGATGGCCGAGTCCACCCTAGGCCTCGTGGAATATGTAGCCGGGGTCAGGCTACCCGAGCCGGGCATAGCCTACGGTATCTCACTGGTTAACAAGGCTATCCAGCAAGTCAATAGCGTACCGCTAACCGGGTTCAACGAGGTCCAATTGCCTATAGCAGAGGACTTGAAGATGAAAGCCCGGGTCTCCGAGCTGAATACAAGTGCACGAGATATAGCAAGGCTAAGCGGCGTCTGTCTAGCCGGGCTAGACCTAGCCGTGGTTCCCGCTGACATCGACAAGGTCGCCGGGTTGCTGCTAGAGGTGAAGGGCTATTCCATCTCCAAGGGTAAGCCCTTAGGCGTCAGAATCATACCGGTCGACGAGGTGGAGCCGGGGGATAAAGTCTTCCTTGAGAAGTTCGGCGAAACACCAGTGATACCTATCTGAACTACGTACAGGTTAAGCTGCGCAGGCAGTCGATCAGCGTCTTCAACCTAGCCTTATACCTCCTTAACACGTTGCAGACCTCCTCCAGAGCATGCCTCTCCGCTGGTAGTATGATGTGGAGCTTGTCATGGGCTGCTATTTCAACGTGGTAGCCAAGGGGCTTCATCCTCCTATAGCAAGTCCGGGTAAAGCCAGCTCTTACCCCGCATCTAACCACCGACTCGGCGTCTTCCAGGGTCTTGGCCGCTATGTGCAGTATCGGTGGTTGCAGGCTAATCCAGGTGATGAGATCGTTTCCACCTGGGTTGTCCCCTTCGATGTTGTCGAGTACTTCGAGGCATCTCTCCGCGCTGTGCGACGAGTAGACTATCTCGGCGCCGCGTTTATCGAAGAGGCTTCTTCCCCTCAAAACAACTATTCTTCCACTACAGCTACTTGTGGTAAACATACACTCCCTGTCTCTATTGAACTCCGCCAGGAACTCTACTATGTCTTGGTCAACTTTGCCCGCCCGCATGTGCTCTTCGAGCCTGGATAGAGCGTAAGCCCTGGACGAGGCCCACTGATCTTCATCCATGGAGGCTGACCATGTCAGATATCCATGGAGTCACTACCTATATTTTAGTTGGGACCGAGCTTCAACACTACACCCAGGAGGGCTAATGGTGTAAGAGATGAACTCCAACAGAGCCGATCCCTATACAGAGCTACACACCAAGTTGACCGAGATCGTATCCAGGAGAACTGGCGAGGATCCCAGGAGGGTTTCGTGGCTGATAACCCCTCCGCGGAAGGGGTATGGAGACCTCTCTATACCCCTCGTCAGGTTCTCCCGAAGACACGGGATAAGCCCGGACACGCTCTTCTCCGATATTCTAAGCGATATAAAGGATCTCGGGCTTCCCATCGAAAAAGCCTCTCTTGAGAAGGGATACATGAACCTGGCCCTGGACGTGCCCGAGCTCGTGAAGAGACTCTCAGCCATGCTAAGCGGGGGGTGGACAGTCAGGATACCGCCCATCGATAACCCTCTCAGGATAGTAGTCGAGCACACCAGCGCTAACCCGATTCATCCACTTCATATAGGACACGCGAGGAATACTAGTATAGGCGATACACTGGCCCGGATGCTGGAGGCCCGGGGCCACATAGTAAATACCAGGTTTTACATAGATGACGTCGGCAAGCAAGTCGCCATCGTAGCCTACGGGTTCAAAGTGCTAGGCGTAGACCCGCTGGAGGAGGCCAGGAAGCTTAATATGAAGCCCGACCACCTAGTCGGCTGGGTCTACGCCACGACGTTCACATTACTCGATATAGCCAGGCTAAAAAGAGAGATAGACGGGCTAACAGACGACCAAGATAAGAAGACTCTACTCGGCAAGCTAGACGAGCTAATCGCTATAGCGGCCGGTTTAAAAGAGCGAGATCCCGGATCCTACTTCGATAAGCTACTAGCAGGGCTTGAACCTGGAGTCGACCATGAAGCCGAGATACAGAAGCTTATGCAGCGCTATGAGAGGGGGCTTGAACCCGAGAGGAGCCTGGTTCGGCGTGTCACGGGCACAGTCCTCGAAGGATTCAAGGAGACGCTCTCGCGCCTTGAAGTGGAATTCGATGACTGGGACTGGGAGAGCGATATTGTGTGGAGTAGCCGGGTTGCAAAGATAATAGAGGAGGCGAAGAAGAGTCCCTACTATATCAAATACAAGGGAACAGACGCCATAGACATACCTAGGATAATAGAAGAGGTTCTGGAGAGGGACCTGGAAGCTAGGAATGCCATAAGGATCCCGAAGGGATGGGAGATCCCTCCCCTAATACTAGTGCGGGCCGACGGGACGACCCTCTACACGACGAGAGACCTAGCGTATACGCTCTACAAGTTCGAGGAATTCTCGTCGGACAAGGTAGTCAACGTTATAGGAGCGGACCAGAGACTGGCTCAGCTACAGTTGAGACTGGCACTTCTAGGACTGGGTTATAAGAAGGAGGCGCTAAACCTCATACACTATGACTATGAGATAGTGAGTCTCCCGGGGCAGAGGATGAGTAGTAGAAGAGGTAAACTAGTGGATCTAGACGGCATCCTGGACTCCCTCCATGCACGGGCGTCCTTGGAGGTCAGGAAGCGGAACCCTGAGGCCAGTGAAGAGTGGGTCGATGATGTGGCGTGGAAGATAGCTGTTGGAGCCTTAAGGTTCGCTCTTGTAAGAACCAATGCCAGGAGGCCTATAGTGTTTGACCCCGAGCGGGCCCTGAATCTAGAGGAGAACTCGGGTCCCTACCTCCAGTACACCCATGCGAGGGCCGTCGGGATCCTGAGGAAGCATGGCCCGGTGAACTACGACTCTATAGACTATAGCCAGTGCAACCTAGATAAGAGAAGGACTCTCATACTGAAAGCCCTCCGCTACCCCCTCACAGCCGCTAAAGCAATAGATGACATGGCTCCAGAAGACCTAGCCAGCTACCTCTTGAAGCTAGCCGACGAGTTCAACAGCTGGTACCAGGTCGACCCCGTTATCAGGGAGACTAACGAGGGAGCCCGCGAGTGCAAGGCCCTAATCGTCGAGCTTCTCCGACAGACCCTCCGAGACGGCCTCAGCCTACTAGGTGTCCCCACGCCCGATAGAATGTAGCTTCCGGGGCGAGCCGCTCTGTCCCCCAGGTTTCCATCGCGGAGATGGCTACTTGGCGAGTTCAGTCTAAAGGGAGCCTTGCAGGTAGCCGCTGGCCTACACATAGCTAACATCGGCGATTTTTTTAATATCGTGCTCATGGCGTTCTTCGCCAAGACACTGCTGAGGCATCCCGAGGCTTTAGCCCTGGTCCCTAGCCTAGCCGCCATGAGGGGGGCTATAGTCACGAGCATGGCCTCCCGCGTATCTACGGCTCTACACCTGGGAACACTGAAACCCTCAAATACAATAATATTAAAGAGGGAATTCCCGGTTCTATTATCGCTGGCCCTCCTAACGAGCACATACGCGGCGATCATCGTGGGCGTAACGACTGGATACGACATCTACCGCGAGATAGGGATAGGAGCACTCTCAGGGCTCCTATCCATAATATTCCTAGCCCCTACTAGTGTAGCGATAGCGACCTTCGGATACCGTAGGGGTTTGGACCCGGACCGGTATATGGCCCCCATATTGACGGTTATAGGCGATATATCGACGTCGCCGACGATAGTCGCTGTTGTCCTGCTCCTCGATAGAGTGAGCGGGGATGGGTCGATTCTTATAGCCTTGACACTGGCGTACGCCTCGCTGTCATCGATTATAGTCCTAGCTAGGGGGCTGCCCGGCAGGGCGAGGGTTCTAGCCGAGTCGATAACCGCGTTAGCAATCGTCGGACTCTTCGAGGCCTACGCGGGTGGATCCCTGGTGAAGTACTCTCAGTTGTTCGTCGCCGTCGGAATATTACATGCTATACCGAGTATAATGGAGGATGTAGGTGCTGCAGCTAGCGTTGTTGCATCGAGGCTGTCGACCTTGTCACACCTCTACGGGCTAACTGGCTCTATCAAGAAGGTCCCAGCGGTCATCCTTGAGGTGATTGTGGGAAGCATAAGTCCGCTCCTCGCATTATCTCTTATCGCGTTTATGACAGGGTCCATCGCTGGGTTCACGCCCGAGATAGGAGTCCTCGCTACGGTGATATGCATCGGGGGATTGGTCAGCATCCTAGCCTTCTCGCTTGTATCCCTGGCTCTTGTACACGCAAGCATCATAACGGGAGCGGATCCCGATAACGTTGTAATACCGGTGCTGACTTCTATAGTAGACGCCCTCTCCATACCACTACTGGCCTTGATCGCCACGGCGATCTACATGTAGAGAGGCTCTAGGGGGATCCGCGATGGCTACACTTAGGCTATTCATGGTTATGCAGAGGATATGGCTCCTGATGATTATGATGTCGGGAGGTATAGCTTTCGTTGTGGCGTTGGAGTTGCTCCCAGGCCGCTCCGGATTGTACATTGGCATTTTCATGGTTATATTAAGTATTATAGTGGCTCTGGCTTACTGGTTCTACTCGGCCCAACCCAAGATCCGTGGGGTCGAAAAGCTAACGGACATATGCGGCGGTAACGTGACATACTGGCCCAGAAAGCACTCCTTCCTATGCAAGAAGGACGGCGAGCTCTACTGCTACAACTACGCCACATCAATGTACTATAGGATAGCCCTGCAAGACCATGATCCGCAGGGTAAGAAGATCGGGGTTCTGACTCCCCTCGACTATTATTGTTTCAAGATGCTTGGGGGGAAACTCATAAGTAAAGACGGGGTCAACGAGTACACGGGAAGGCTCGAAACCTTGACCGCTGACCCGGGTAGAGTGGTTCGTGGGAGCGGGAGGGTGGTGTACTCCAGGAACCCGGAGAACCTGGAAAAGGGCTGAAGAGAGATGGGTATCCCTAGAGCCAGGCTCTACGCCATCATAGTGCTATACGCCTTGTTAATGATAATGGCGACCTCGATCTTCTCGATACCTCGTCAACCGAGCTACGAGCTATCGTTAATCGGGCCCCTGCCAGAGGGCTACTCGGGTATAATGAGAGTCCTGGAGTATAATTCCTCAAGTGGTGTTTTGGTGGCTAGAATCAGCACTAGTAGAGGAGTAGGCGTGTTAGTAGAGTCTGCTGGTCGGACCGTGTTTATCTCGTTGAAGGGGTTTGGTGAACCTAGAGACGCGTGTACGCGTGGCAACTATGTTTATATATTGACTAGTCAGAATAAAGTAATAAAATATGACGTTGTTTCGCGTGGAGCCTGGATGCTCCAGCTAGAGCCGGCCGGGTCGACTGGGTCGCGTATAATATGTGGAGACGTACTAGCTGTTATATTATCATCAAATGATTATACTACTATAGCCGGTATAACCATGGGGGATAAACCTAGTGTAAGGTATGTGTTCCGCCTTGAGGGGAGCTTGATTAGTGAAACAGCCTCCGGCGATAAACTCTATATTGCATTAAATAAGGATAATATACAGGAAATATCCTTGGTGAGGCTCAGCGATGGACGAATCATCAAATCTATAATAATACCACAATACATGAATATAAGCATAAATAAGATAATATACACGGACAGACTATACATCCTAGGGTCGAACGGCAACATCGGAGCAATATACATCCCAGAGACACTGGATCTCTACAGGATCAAATACAACTCCACGGGCGAGACCCTAATAGAAGTGGTCATACAAGACAAGGACAGGGTTGTCGCCCTCGTCAGACCCCCTGCATCATGGATGCAAATCGTAGAGATAGAACCCAGCGATAAAGCGACTAATATAGAGCTCTTCTCCTCATACATGTACTCATTCCTCTACGCAACATCAGACGAAACCCGTGGAATCGACATAGTGGGGATAACATACAACGGCTCCCAGAGATACATCTCAATACTGAAAGCCCTCTCAGACAATACTGGCATAATAAGCGAGTGGAATACTGTCTTCGTCGCCAAACACACTGGCAACGATCCAAGCATCATACACGTAAAAATGAAGTATCTCCCAGGCGATACAACTCGCGGGAAAGCAAGACTCCATGTCAGCGAGCCGGAAAAACTAGATATACCTGTAGAAGAGCTAAACACGCCCAAACGGATCCTCCACGAGGAGAAACCATACCTACGCCGCATACTAACACTGACAGCCCTAACCGTTCCACTAGCCTACATAACATACTCTAGCATAATAGAATCCAGCGGAGAGACAGGATTTAACCGTCCACCTAAACAATGGGATACGTGACGGGGACCTCCTCCCCGCCGACGCCCGCGTGGAGCGGTTGGAATGAGGCGGGGCTCCGTCATACGTATCAAGAAACGAGGTCCTAACTCCAGGATAGATTTCGGATACCGGAGGGCTTGTAGACGTGTCTGTTGAGGAGTGTAATGCCCGGTCCCGGCTTGGGGGCCCTGCGGGGCCTCTCGGACCCCACTGGATCCCCCAACGCGGCCGGCTTAACTGCCGGGTTCGATATGAGTCCGGGTGTTTCCCGACCGCTATGGCCGGGCCGGGCATTTGAATCTGCTAGTGGATTCCAGGTTTTAAGTTTTACTGGGCCCGGATGCCGGGTAGTCTCCCAGTGATACCGGGTTCTATCTCTGATACAATCCCCCGGGCAATAGTTATAGTGTTGGAGCTGGTGCAACGGGGTGCTATAGTTGGTGTTCGGCATCATAAAGAGGTTACGGGCGAGGGCTACCTGGACTGCCGAGGAGAGCGTCGATCCCGTAGCTGGTGTTCCCGGTGAAGAGTTCGACTATGACTTCGACGACGTCCTAGCCCAGCTCTCGATCGCGAGGGATAAGGCAAAGGAAGTCTACTATAGGATCACCGACGAGATAAACAATCTCCATGGCAAACTCTACGAGTCCATAAAGAAGAATGACAAGGACACCGCTGAGATCATCGCAGCCGAGCTCGTAGTTAAGAAGAGGCATCTAAAGATACTCATAGCCTATATAAAGTTGCTAGAAGCAGCCATATCAAGGATAAGGACGACAAGAGACTTCACAGAGACAGCGAAGATATTTGCAACAGTAAACCTAGTGTTGAAGAACATGGAGTCATACATGTATGACTCCCCAGAGCTGACAGCCGTGTTCGCCCAGTTCGCCAATGCAGCGCAATCAGTGATATCACAGTCAACTATACTCTCTGAGAGCATGCCTGTTCCAAACAGCATAGCCGAGCTGGACCCAGAGGTTAAGAGGCTACTGGCAAGCGCCTTCGAGGAGGCTGAGAGGGAGGCTAAGAACCTGGCCCCATCCATACCAGAGTCGATAGTCGTCGACTACGAGGTGCTAGAGGAGAAGCTGCTAGCGTATCTTAGGAGGAATGGCGGCGTCCTCAATGTGAGGAAGGCCGCCGCTGAGCTCGGCGTGTCAACGCGAGTGGTCAAGGAAGTGCTCTACAGGCTGGAACAGAAGGGCGTCATAAGGATCACCTCGAAGAGCCCCGCCGGCGGGGAGAGCCTGCCGGCGTAACACCCGGGCCCCATCCTCACCCGAGGGGTGTGTGGCGGTGATCAGCAGAGGGGTGCAGGTTCTAGAGAAGGCTGTGAGGAACCATGTGCTGGCGGCTATGAAGGCCGAGAAGAGGGGAGACTATGAGGTAGCTCTCTATAACATGAAGAAGGCTGTGGAGATACTTGAGAACCTTATACGCAACTATCCAGACCACCCGTTGATAAGCCTCTACATGAAGAGCCTGAAGCAGTACAAGGCCAAGATAAAGCATCTTGAGGGGAAGCTGCTCCCCGCTAATGGGCCCGACGAGGAGTACAGGGTTGAAATACAGGGCGAGGGTAAAAGCGATGTTCCACCAGAGTTCGTCCTCAAGGAGAAGCCCAATATAACCTTCGACGACATAGCCGGGCTCGACGATGCGAAGGAGGCTATAAGGGAGGCCATAATCTACCCGATAAAGAGGCCCGACCTGTTCCCCATAGAGTGGCCCCGGGGAATACTGCTCTACGGGCCTCCCGGAACCGGGAAGACTATGTTGGGAGCCGCTGTGGCTAATGAAGTGAACGGCGAGTTCCTCTACGTTAGTGCAGCCAATATAATGAGTAAGTGGCTTGGGGAGGGAGAGAAGAATGTGAAGAGGTTATTCGACTATGCTAGGAGGCGCGCGGAGCAGGGGATCCCGGTCATAATATTCATAGACGAGATCGACGATCTCTTCGGCGTTCACTCCAGCGAGGTCGGAGGCGAGGTCAGGGTTAGGAACCACTTCCTCAAAGAGATGGACGGGCTCCTGGATAAGGGCAAGAAACTGCACATCTATGTGATCGGCGCCACTAACAAGCCCTGGAAGCTGGATGAAGCCTTCATAAGGAGGTTCCAGAAGAGGATATACGTGCCCCTACCGGACAGGAGGGCCAGGAAGAGACTCCTGGAGATGTTGACCTCGAAGATAAAGCTTGCCCCGGACGTTGATCTAGACGAGCTGGCCGATATGCTCGAAGGCTATAATGGAAGCGACATCAAAGACATAGTATTCGATGCCTACATGAGGACCGTGAAAGAGTTCTTCAAGAACGGAAGCGACAGCGACAGTCCAAGGCCCGTAACGATGGACGACTTCAGGGATGTTATCAGGAAGAGGAAGCCTAGCGTCGACCCCGAGAACCTAAAGGCCCTAGAGAACTGGCGCAAGAGGTTTAACGCGGTCTAACCGCCACCACCCCTCTAGCCCTCCCATCATAATATTTCACTATAAACCCTGTCTCCTTGAGCCTCGACGCAACTCTGCCCGGTAGATTGATCCTCCTCAGCTTGCCAGGCTCTCCCGTGTAATGGAAGAGGATACCCCCGGGCTTCATAACCCTGTAGAGCTCCCCGTAGAATCTCCTCGAATAGAGGTCTCCTGTGGAGGACGTTAGGCGAGGAGGGTCATGGATAACCCTGTCGAAGTACCCTTCGGGGAGGTAGTGTATGGCCTCGGTTACATCATTATGTAGTATAGTTATCCTGGCATCGGACAGCCTCCAGCTCCACGGGTTGTACTCGGCTAGAAGGAGTACCTCCTCACTCACCTCGAACGACACCACTAGGCTTGCCCCAGAGTCTAACGAGTATATCGCCGTGTAGCCGAGACCCATGCAGGTATCTAGGACCCTGGACCCGCGCCGTATCCTAGCGGCGTTGATCTTCGCTAGAGTGTCTCTGTGGGGGTCCGAGCCAGTTATCCTGTGCATGTGTATCCCGTCTATTTCAAGTGTTGGCGGTGTCGATGGAGACGTCGGGTATAGTTTATAGTAACTGCTACCTCTGACCTCCAACGGCACTAGCTTCCCGTCTCCGAGTACCGCGTAGAGCTTGTCTCCCCCGCGGATCCCCTTTAGCACGTCTACCGAAAGCTCGTAGACCTTACCCATAACCTGGAACTGTAGTATCTCGCGGTCTATCCTGGCTACGGATACTTCGGCGTAACCCATCTTATAGGTTATGTTACGACTGGATGCGTTCATTATCTTTTCCGCTAGCTGTTTATCTAGTACCGGGACGTGTATAGGCGCGTACTCGTATAACTCTAGGTACAAGTTGCCCCCGACCCCAACGATTATCCCATTATAGTCGTTCATCGCTTGAACCTTTAATACCCTCCCAGACAAACGTAGATGAGGGGAAATCGACGGGGTGCCTCAACCATGATAACGCCGATATGGGAGGAGGAAGAAGAGGAGTTCTGGGAAGAAGAGGAAGAATGGGAAGAGGAAGAAGATATAGACGAGGAGTGGGAAGAAGAGTTCGAGGACGAAGAGGAGTGGGAGGAGGAAGAGGAAGAGTTCTGGGAAGAAGAGGAAGAATAACCAGGCCACTCCACGCAAATTAAACCCCGGGTGTTTCCTACTCCACGACGACTCCTCTGAGGTCAAAGTAGGTTGCATCCCTAATCTCGACGATAACCCTCTCACCCAACACTGCGTGCCCGCCTATCAGGACCACTGGGAAGTAGTTGTCTAATCGCGCGGTTAACGCGTTCCTCCTCCACCCGATCTCTGTGATTAACGCGTTGTGCCTTGATCCTATGTACCTCCTGTGGATATCCAGCGTTATCTCTTCTACTATCTTTGAGAGGATTTTCGACCGTTGTTTCTTCACGCCATCTGACACCTGTCTCATGGAGGCGGCTCTGGTATGTGGCCTTATGCTGTACTGCGCCAGGTGTACTCGCTCGAATCTTAGCTCTTCAACGAGCCTAACAGTGTTTAGGAAAGCTTCATCGTCCTCGCCCGGGTGGCCGACTATGATGTCGGTCGCGAACATGGAGTCCGGGTAGTTGTGTTTTATGAAGGCGTGGAGCCCCTTGAACTCGTCTACAGTATACCTTCTCCCCATAATGCCCAGAACCCTGTCATCGCCGGACTGGACGGGTATGTGGAAGAACTTGTATACCCTAGCGCTCCTATAGGCCTCAATCAGGTCACGAGAGAGCTCCATCGCCATCTCCGGCGTCATCATACCTATCCTCAACATGTATTCGCCCTCGACCTTCTCCAAGATACTCCAGACCAGGTCGGCTAACGTAGGCCTGCCCGGGAGGTCAACTCCGTAAGCAGCTGTATCGGTTCCCGTCAGGCGTATCTCCACCGCTCCCTGTTCCACGGCCCTCTTAACCGCGTCAACTACAACCCTTGGAGGATAACTCTTCGGACCGCCCCTAGCTAGCTTAGTTATACAATAACTGCAATTGTTCAGGCATCCCTCCTGGATCATTATAGACGCGACGAGGCCTCTATCCCTGTCGACTAGGCTAGCGGGCATCCACCGGGTATTCCTGCTACCGTCCAAGAACAAGCGGGGGACTCCCGACCGGGCTGCCTCGACGACCCTATCTACTGCCTGGGGCGAGAGTAGGCTCGCCTTCGGGATTATCCTCCTGATGAGGCCTGGCCTAGCCTTAGCCAGGCACCCGGCTACAACGTACCTCTTACTGGGTAGCTTCCTGTAGAGTTTCTCAAGCCTCTCAGCTATGCGCTGCTCGGTGTCGAGCCTGACAGCACATGTATTCACAACTATGACGTCTGCCTCCTCGGGGCGTGGAACACGTCTATAGCCGTCCTTCTCTAACAACTCCATCATAGCCCTGGCCTCGAATTGGGCAAGGGCGCATCCATACGTTTCGATATAGTATCTTCCAGTCACTCCCTTTCCCATAGCCAGGTCACTAGCCGAGACAATATATCTACTAGTACAGTCGAGCCGCCACCTTAATAGCCTCCACTCGCAACAGGACCCATGAGGGATGCTACGGTGGAGAAGGCAGAGGCGGAGAAGTTAAAGGACTACGAGTGGCTACTGGAGAGGCTCTACCAGAAGGTGCCACCGAAGAGCGGCTCAGCAGAGTATAGGCTTCCAGAGCTACAGGTGCTCAGGATAGGCTCCCAGACCATAATACAGAATTTCCGCGAGATCTCGATGAGGCTAAAACGCGACCCGCAAATAGTGGCTAGATACCTCCAGAAGGAGCTAGCCGCGGCTGGATCCTACGACCCCAACAGCGGCCAGCTCGTGCTCAACGTCAAGGTCTCCAGGAAAGTGCTGGCGAAATTCCTCGACCTCTTCCTAAAGAACTATGTGAAATGCCCGACCTGCGGGAGCGTCGATACCAGGCTTGAGAAGAGGGGCAGGACCTGGGTGCTTGTCTGCGAGGCTTGCGGAGCCGAGCAGCCGGTTAAGCCCATATAACCCGGGATGACCCAGGTGCCGGTTTTTGCCGCTCCTCGTGCTAGAGGAGGATGGCAGGGTTAGGAGGGCCCGGCTGGAGGACTATATTGAGGCGGCCAAAGCCCTGTTGTCGCTAATACCACCGGGACGTGTGACCACCTACGCCTCAATAGCGCGTCTGCTCGGGATAAGTCCGCGACTGGCCGGGAGGCTGATGGCGTTGAATGACGAGCCGATAGTTGTCCCATGCCATCGTGTTATAGCGAGCGATAAGAGCCTGGGCGGCTATAGCCTGGGGGGTGTAGGCGTTAAGAGACGACTCCTTGAGCTTGAAGGGGTGGCGTTCGACTCGACGGGACGAGTTAAGGAAGAGTACATAGTTGATATAGAGGAGTTGCTCGAAGGGGAGGGCTTAGATTCTTAAGGGAACATGCCAGGTACACTCCAAGGGTGCGACAGCGTGGCACAGCTAAACCCGGTAAAATACCTCAGAAACCAGATAAACAAGGAGATCTACGTCCGGCTTAAGGATGGCAGCGAGTACATAGGCAAGCTGATAGCCACTGATACCACGATGAACCTGGTACTGGACGATGCTAAGAGGCTCCAGGGCGGGGGACGTGAGGTAAAGGCTGTGCTCGGAAAGGTCTTTATACGCGGGAGCATGATCCAGTACATCAGCTTCGAGCCCGAGAAGGCGGCATTCGAGGCCCTGGCAGGGAGCCAATCCTAGAGGAAGTCTGCTAGGCTGCCGGGCTTCTTCCTCTCCCTGGACTTTACGAGTTCGTAGATACTCTTCAAGTCTATCCTCTTGAGCTCGACGCCAGACCTGCTCGCGAGCAGTCTCGCGGAGTCCGTGAAGTCGGGGGCCACCAGGATAGGCCTCACATCTACACCGCGCTTCCTAAACGCCTCAACGTACTTCAGGAGCTGGTGGACGGCCTCCTCGCCCGCCTTAACCCTCTTCAACTCTATCACAACGAGCCTCCCGAGCGAGTCCCTGCCGTAGAGGTCCACGAACCCGGGCTCCACGGGCTTCTCGACGCTTGTAATCCTCAGTCCATCCTCTATCAGGCTGGGCTTGCTTGCGAGGACGTCCCGTATCTCGTACTCGTTTATGTACATCCAAAACGCGCTGTCTAGGGCTTCGTATCCCTCCATTATATGGTAGACCCTGTTGCATCTCACGACCAGTATCTCGTAGGGCCTCCTCCTATAGGCCTTTAGGACTAGCTCCTCGTTCTCCAGCGAGACTGTTATCGTATAGGTATCAGGCTGCCAGTTCTGGGGCTTGAACCCTTTGGGCCCATGCACTATAACGCTCCCGCTAGGCTTGATTATGACCAGCTTGTCGCCGGGCGTGCTTCTGCTCGCGGCCCTGCCCTCATACTCGACGCGGCACTGGCCGAAGAAGGCTATCCACGGCTTCCTGGGTATGACGCCTTTGAGGTGCTCGACCGCCTCCTCCACGTCCTTCGGGCTCGTGTAGACGACCCTCAATAGAACTCCCCTACTATTCTCCTACCCGGCGCGGGGGCTGGGAGCGCTCCTGCCTATAGAACTCTTCGAGGGCTTTAGCCAGCTTGTAGGCTATCACACGGTAGCCGGGCGAGGGGGAGCCCTCTATACCCGTGTCGGGCGGCAGCTGGCCTGTGAGACGATACGGTGGTATCGAGGCCGTGTGCTCGCATGAGCAGTCAGGGTCTAGATATAGTAGGCTTGAGAGTAGATCCCTCTCGATATCGTCGCAGTGGCCCAGCTTCAACCCAGACACCCTCCAATAGTCGAAGACCCCCAGGAGGACGCCGTACTTTTTGGATAGCTCGCGGGAGACGGCCTCCAGCAAGCCACTATTACCGCCGTGGGCGTTGACTATAGCTAGCTTGTCCACCCCATGGCGCGCCAGAGAAGACACTATATCATCGATCACGCTAGCCAGCGAGCTGAGGGAGAGCGTGACAGTGCCGGGCGCCTTCACCCACTCGGGGGAGAAACCATAGTAGAGGGTGGGGAGTATTATGCAGCTAACCCCTTTAGACTCCAGTACCAGGCAGGAACGGAAGGCCAGCGCCTCCGCTATGAGGGCGTCAGCCCCCAGAGGCCCCCCGCAGTGTTGCTCCAGGCTCCCCACCGGCAGTACTATGAGGGACCCTCTAACACCCTCCTCGAACTCCCTATAGCTCATATAGGGTAGGTAGCGGGGCACCCTATAGACACCCTGGCCTCAAGCTCCTAACAGCGTCGAGCGCTGCTTGCCGGGGGTTCTCAGCCCTGGTTATCGCGGAGCCTATAATTATAATATCAGCTCCCGCCCTGGCCAGGTTCCCCGCGTCGCCAGGCCTTATACCCCCGGCAACCGCCACAGGGCCCTTGAAAGCCTCCTTCACCTTGGAGACGAGCTCGGGCAACTGGCCCGCTGTTATCCCCAGACTCCTCTGGACGTCTATCCCTATGTGGAGGAGGGCTATATGGACGCCCAGCCGCCTCAGCCTCTCCGCAGCCTTAACCGGGTCCCCCTGGCCTATCAGGTCTCCATAGAGGGCTACCCCCCGCTCCCCAGCCGCTTCCGCGGCCTCCGAAATAGTCTGCTCGGGAGCCACCGAGAGGACTGTTGAGGCGTGGAATCCATGGTCCGCGGCTAGGTTGACCTCCAGCCTACCCGTATCCATGGTTTTCAGGTCAGCCACCACTATAGGCTCCTGCGGAAGTGCCCTAAGCAACGAGGCCTCTGCCAGCCCAACGCTTTTTACGAGTGGCGTGCCAGCCTCCAGTATCACAGCCGGCGATACCAGGGAGTAGTACCCTATGCGTAGCGCCTCCCTGACAGACACGACGTCGAGAGCAACCTGTAGCAGAGAACCGCAATCCCTAAGCCTCTCACCCAGGGGACCGGGAACCTTTGAAGCACTCAACACACGCCACCAGGTGTTATACCGGCCGTGGGGGTTAATTGTATGGATAGCGTCCTCGGCTAGACGCCGCCCGAGAACCTTATGGAGAGCCACTGGAGCGGTGAAGGTATGTACCTGAGCCACTGGAGGGCGCTGTAGTCGTCGCCCCAGGAATCCCTGAACCTTTCCGAGGCCTCGTCGAGCATCCCGACCTCGCTTTCCGCTAGCTCGATCTCGGAGGCCCTAGCGTACTCAGCGACCCTCCGCTCGCTCCTAGTACCCGGTATGGGTAGTGCACCCTTTGAGATTAGCCATGCAAGCGCTACTTGGGCCTTAGAGGAGCCGTGTGACCTAGCGACTACTTCCAGGACCTCCTGGAGGCGCTGGTCCGTCGAGGCCTTGAAGACCCTATCGCCCCTCTGGGCCATGGAGGCCGGCTTCCGCAGGCCCGCTAGCCCGCCCTTGGCCAGGGGGCTCCACGCGATAATGCCGATTCCACGATTCCGGGCGAAGGGGATCAATTTTCTCTCGGCGACGCGGTATGCAAGGTTATACTGTATTTGGAGGCTTATTGGCTCATGCCTGTGGAAGCAGTGGAGCATCTCTTCGAGTAGTCTCTTGTTGAAGTTGGAGAGGCCTATATAGTGGGCGAGTCCCCTGTCAATTACCTCCTCTAACCCCCGAGCGACGCGGCATAGGCTGGCGTGTATTGGCGGTGGCCAGTGGTACTGGATTATGTCGGGGGGCCTGCCTATACGCTTGAGGGACCCTCTGGCCGCCTTCAGTATCGTATATGGAAGGGTGCGGAATCCCGCTATCTTGGAGGCTACAACCACCTCGCCGCTGATACCGAGTCGAGTCAGGGCGCGGCCCAGTAGTTCCTCGCTCCTACCCCACCCGTAGATCTCGGCCGTGTCGAAGAAGTTTATGCCGGAATCGACGGCCGCCCTTATTATATCCGTTGCATCTCTGAGGCCTCGGGTGCCCCAGCTCCTTGAACCCAGCTGCCATAGGCCTAGCCCTACCCTACTCACTTTCAGCGGGCCGAGGCGGGTGTACTTCACTTCTCCTCTCCACCGCAGCCCCTCCAAGGCTCTGGTCCCGACAGGACCTTGCCTAGGGGGACCCTCCAGAATACGTTCAGCGTGTAGTTGATTCCGCCCTCAACGTTATCCACCAGTATGAAGCCGTTCTCTACTAGGAGGGAGTAGGCCCACCGTGTAGCCTCGCGCCACTTGACGGCTGCGGCAATACTAGCATCTCTCACGTCGCCTATACTCCTCGGTATAGGGACCAATACTATCTCCGACTTCAGCAAGTCCTCTTCCCTAGTCCTCTTCCCGGGTAGGGGGACCCCGTTGCCCGACTCCACGCCATAAGCAGCTATAGGATTGTACTGCTTCATCACGCTGAGACACGGCCTCTGTTTCACTGTGAGCCTGTGTATCACGCGGGGACTAGTCAGCCACCACTCGGCCTTCACCCTGTCACTCCCCAGACCCCTGTTAATGCTATCATCTATCTCGCCGTAATAGTCGACCATGTACTGTTTACTGACTACGCCTAGTCGAGCCAGGTTGAACCTGGAGTTGAGACTCTGCAGCGGGTCGAATGTCCATTTAGCGAGGCTAAACCCATAGTATGAGAGGACCTCCGATCTCTGCGCCGTCTTCAGCTTGAAACCCACGCCTTTATACTTAGCCTCCTCCACGACGCCAGTCGCATGACTATAGAAGTAGTGTGAGGCTGGCCATCCATACGATACGCCCACAAGCCTGTCGCCTTCAAAGGCCCCTAGGACCAGGCCGCCGTTGTCGGACAACCCCTTTAGGAGGTGGGCTGGAGCGGCTTCCCTGTAGTCGTCCATCCGCCAGGCCTTCCTCTGGACCTCGACCGCCTCCATAAACTCCCGGGGGTCCCTCAGCCTTCTAACGGTGATCAACGCTCCCAGACGCCTCCCCAGGGAGAGGCTATAGCACGGCAATACTATATACTCTAATATCCTGTTTGTCTCCTCATTGCTTAGCCGGATCCCATATCGGGGGTGGTTGCCCGTGGCTGCTGCGGTAGATAATGAGGCGAAGATTAGGATGGCTATGAGTATACTGGCTAGCATAGTCAACGATACGGGCGTGCCCAGGAACATTAGGAGGGCCGCCGCCAACGCGTTACAATACCTCCGCGACTTGAAACTATCGCCAGCGGTCAGGGCCGCTAACGCCATAAGCGCCTTGGACGAGGTCAGCCAGGACCCCAACATGCCTTTCCACGCGAGGACAAGAATATGGCAGGCCATAAGCATACTAGAGACCGTGAGGGACTAGCCCCCCAGTCCAGACGGGGCTCGGGAGTTGCTATACGCGGTTAGAGTTAGAGGAATCTATGCAACCGCCCTGAGCGTGCTCCTGCACAGGAAGGGGTTCCTCTTATCCGACGCCAGCAGGATCATCCAGCAGAGGCTCAACATACTATACGCCTCCCGGGCGCCAGAGGTCACTGTGAAGAGCCTTGAAGACAAGCCCGACTACATCCTAGTGATTGGGTATCCCTGGGATGCCGGCGAGGCCGTATACAAGGCGCTCCTAGAAGAGCTCCCATATGCTGTGACTAGGAGGGGGTCCCTCGGCCTCTACACCATAGTCGATGCAAAGTCTCTGGGCGACTGTAGGGTCGAGCTCCCCGGCAGGATAGAGGGCAGACTGGACTCTAGCGAGTGCCCCGGGCCCGGCGAGGCTGTTAGGGTTACCGTCGTGAGGGAGGCCCTAGAGCCTGGGAGATCCATCGTCGTTAGAAGCGAATTGAGGGTCGTCGGTCGCCACGTGATCTTATCGAGGCCGGGCAGCGGTGTGAGCTTCAGTGAGCACATACGCGATCCCGAGCTGAAGGCCTCCCTAATAGCACTGGCCGGCAAGATATTGGACTTAGACGAGTACCATGTCCACTTTAGGAGTGGATCTCGACTGGCTAGCGAAAGCGTCATCGCCGGCGAGGTTGAGTCTCTTCTAAGCGAGCTCGATAAGTACCACGGAGAGAAGCCCTCGGAGGAGCCCAGGATTGTTAGGAGGGGCGAGTTCATAGCGCTACTCGGCCTTCCCTCCCCCTCCAAGTCTTACCTGGATGAGCTTAGGAGGGAGATCACACCGACCATTGACAGGCACCACTCGATCAAATCCTTTAGCGATGAATCGTCGTCGCTGGTAGATTGTGCAGAGGCACAGCTTGGGATTGGAGGGACCCTCAAGGGGATAGGCATAGAGTACTACCTAATGAGCCGGCAGTTGGGTAAGAAGGTTGTAGTCGAGCACCACAAGCCCGGTGGCGATTTGATTAGGCTGGGCCCTTATACTGTTAAGGCTGTTCGACTAGGCGAGGATGTAGTCGAGGTTGACCTGGAGAGGCGGTTGAAGGGTGGGGGGACCCTCGACGGCCTGGGTGTCGAGAAGCGGCCTGGCGACTGGGTGAAGACCAGGATAAGGTCGGGGGACTGGTTTATAGTACACGAGTACTATAGTAGTTCCGGGAGCCTGCTCGGAGTGTATGCGAATATCAATACGCCTGTCGAGTTCGGGCCCGGGAGGATAAAGTACTTCGACCTTTACATCGACGTCGTGAAGAGGCCTGGCGGCGAGGCTCGGATAATCGATAGGGAGGAACTAGACCATGCCTACTCCTCCGGCCTAATAACCAGGAGCCTCTACGAAAAAGCACTAGAGACGGCCGAATATATGGCCCGTAGGCTCGCCTCGACGTATCCCTAGGCATTTAAGCTCTGGATCAGGTCTGGATACCCAATTATAGAAGGGTGTTGGAGGATGAGGGTCCCCTGCCCCCGATGCGGTAGGATGGTTGACAGGCTAGTGCGGGGTGTATGCCCCAGGTGCTTCGCTGAGAAATACGGTGTGGCTAGTCTACCTAGCACGGTTAGAGTTGAGGCTTGCAGGTATTGTGGAGCCGTTAGACTCGGGGGCAGGTGGATCCATGCCTCAAGCTTCCACGAGGCCGTTGAGGCAATAGCCCGCTATGTCGTCGAACGCACTAAGCCCGTAGAGCCCCTGGAGGATGTTGAGCTGGCCGGAATAGAGTACGAGAGCTCGCCCAACTGGACCACTAGACTGACCCTACACCTCGCCAGCCATTATAGGGGCGTGACCATAACTGGCAGGGCAGGGATCCTCGTCCAGATAAAGTCCAGTATATGCCCCGTGTGTAAGATACGCGTTAGCGGAGAGTATGACACGGTCCTACAGATACGCGGCGCTCGGGGAGAAGCTCTGAGGCGCGGGGTAGAGGAGGGTCTGGCCAACGCCGGCCTCCAGGAGCAGCTGGTGGATATCATAGAGTCTAGGGATGGTATAGATGTTTACTTCACCAACAAGGGGGCTGCTAGGAAGCTTGCCAGGGAACTCTCCAGGCGCTTCAAGGCCAGGCTCTACGAGGTTGTCCACGAGACGGTTGGAGTTGACTCGTCGGGCAGGCGTAGGAGCAGGAAGACCCTGGTACTGAGGATTAGAGGGAGCTACAAGATTTAACCGCACTCGGTACAATGTTACTATCGGCCAGGGCGCCCCGCTGTTAAGGCCTCCGCGACCCCTCCCGAAGGGTCTCGGGAGTGTATGGGCGAGGGGTGTCAGGGGCGGGGTACACCCTCTAGCTTTCCAGCGATCTTGCACGCCAGGAGCAACCGTGCCATCAGCCTGACGAGGCGGTAGTTGCCCCTCGGGAGCAACCCCCTCCTGTGGAGGGTTCCTATCCTCCTGGCTAGGTCCTCTACACTGGTGTCCACGGCCTCTGCCGCCTCCCGGATAGTGTCGGTGGTGGCTATCGCTTCTAGGACGCGTAGATCGTCGTCGTCCACCTCGTGGCATTTTGTGAAGGCTTCCAGGATCCTGTCTATGGCGTCGTAGACCGCCTCTTGTACGATCATGCGCACCTCGTCGACGCTCGTGTATATGACGTCGGAGAGTATTATCGTGTCGACGCCCAGCCTATCGGCTAGCTTCCCGGCTTTCTCATCCATGCCACGTGCTATGACCAGGGGCTTGTAGCCAAGGAGTAGTGCATTTGTGTAGGCCTGCCTCACCCCGGTGACGTCTAGTACGCCAGCCTTTATCTCGACCGCATACCTGGCTCCCTCCTTCTCGGCTATAGCATCTACCTCGCCTATCTCCACGCCATCCACGACTATCCTCTTATGGACCTCCAGGACCCTGTATCCCAGCTCCTCCAGTAGCTGGCGGGCTATGGCCTCGCTAGCCCTCCAAGCTCTCTTCCCGCTCGTCACCCTCACTCAAACCCCATATCTCGGCCTCCAGAGATAATGGCGCCAGCCGTATAGCATAGTTGTCGACGAGGACTATATCGGCTCTCCTAGCCTCGGCGCTAACATCCACCTCCACGAGTCCGTTGGATCCCTCGATTATAGGGTCTTCAAGCAGGGTCACTATGTAACCGCGGAGGTCGACGTGCAGTAGAAGGCCCCGGACAATCCTTAGATCTCTCGGACCCTCAATGCTCCTACCGCCTATCCTTAGAGCCTGGGCTAGAATCCGCGAGTATGAATGTGGGGTTAGGAGGACATATCGAGGCTGGGGTGTTCCCCTCGAAATGCCCCGGAGCCAGTGGTTTAACGGGCCGGAGAGGAGGAACTCGGCTCCCACGGCCCACGCCCTACCAGCTAATAGGCTTAGGCCCCAGAGCGCATCGACGAGTCCCATCAGCCAGCCATCCCACGTCGAGGGGGTTGAGGAGGGATGGTATTGTGTCTAACCCGAGAAGACCCTAGGGGTTGGAGGGCTAGAGTTCCAGGCCCTTCGGCTTCCTCTGCTCCTCGGGTCTTATCTTTATTATACCATAGTGTATAGCGCATGAGACGCAGTAGCATTTGGTCACAGGGTATCTCATTATTATTGCGCCCTTCTTCTCAAGCTCCCTCGCCAGCTGTGGGTCTACGGGGCTGTACATCCTGGTCACGCAGATTGCCTTGTCGGCGGGAACGATCCTACCGCAGTTATCGCATTGCACGGTCCCGGTCTTTCCCTTGGCGCCCTTTCTCCTTCCCCTGCTCTCCCTCTTCTTCGGCATCCCTATCTTCCACCCAGGCCATAACCTGGAGTATGGGATTATTATTTGTAAGGCCCTCCGATATGGTTATCCTAATACGTCTTCGAGTACCTCATGTATGTTATAGCCTTCCTTCCACACACCGGGCAAGCCTCGCCCTCCCCGGCTTCCTCAAGTGGCCATGGCGTGCCGAGGGCCTTGCCCTCAAGCTCGTCCTGGAGGTGGACTGCGCACTCTTCCCTACCGCACCAGGGTATCTCTACTACACCCTTGCGCTCTGCTATCCACTTCCTAGCTTCCTCTATGTTTGATGTCCTCAGCACTCTCGACTTTAGGTACTCCCATGCCCTCTCTCGGAGGCTGTTGAATATCTCGTTGAAGAGTCTCTCTATAGCGTCTGCCAGCTCCTCTATGTCCACCTGTAGTTTCTCAAGGGTGTCCCTCCTGACCAGGGTGACTTTGCCTGCTTTGGCCTCCCTGGCCCCTATCTCGATCCTCACAGGTACTCCTCTCGCGTCCCAGTAGTAGAACTTGGCTCCAGGCCTCAGCTCCTCGCGATCATCGATCCGATACCTCACACGGTTCTCCTCCAGTAGCTCGGCTACCTTCTCAATGGTCTTCTTCACCAGTATGCGGTCCTCTTCTTCCCGGGCTGGTATCGGGATTACTACTACCTGGATGGGGGCTATCTCGGGGGGTAGGACCATGCCGTTGTCGTCTCCGTGTAGCGATATGACTGTGGCTACGACCCTGTCGCTTATACCGTAGCTCGTCTGCCATGGGTGGTCCAGGCTCTCGTCGGCCAGCTGGATCTTGAAGTCGAACGCCCTGGTGAAGCTCTGCCCTAGGTTGTGGGCCGTCCCTATCTGGAGGGCTCTTCCATCGGGCATTACTGTGTCGAAAGCTATCGTGTATAGTGCTCCCGCGAACTTGTCCCACTCTGGCCTCCTGGAGACTAAGTATGGTATCGCTAGGGAGTCGAAGAACTCCTTGTAGGATTCTATGGCCTCTAGCACCTGTCTCTCCGCGTCTTCGAAGGTGTCGTGGAGCGTGTGTGCTTCTTTGAATGTAGTGACCTCCCTCAGCCTTATCATGGGCCTCGTGGCCTTTGTCTCGTAGCGGAATATACTGACTATCTGGTAGTATTTCTTCGGGAGCTGTTTGTAGCTCTTCACCCAGTACTTCTCCATGAATGTTATGCTGGTCTCGCTGGTGGGCCTGAGGGCTAGTTTCACGTCCAGCGGCTCTAGGCCCCCATGGGTCACCCAGTATACCTCGTCCTCGAACCCCTTGACGTGCTCGGATTCTTTCCTGAGTAGGTGCTCCGGGATTAGGAGTGGGAAGAGTACTTCCTCATGCCCCTTAGAGTCTAGGATCCTCCTGATGAGTTCTATTATCTTGCTTCTTATCTTGAAGCCGTAGGGCCTCCAGACGCCCATTCCCTTGACTGGGTATCTTCCGTAGTCGTAGACTTCTGCCTCTTCTATTACCCAGTCGAACCATCGAGGATAGTCTGATTGCCACTTCTCTCTCTTGCCCTGGGGCATTCCTGGTCGTACCCTGCAATTGGTTGTGTGGTACCCCGTATATAACGCCGATTGAAATACTAATAAAAATTATTTTTGATATTTTTATATTACGAAGAGTATCAGCAACGCCACCAGCAAGCCGTAGATAGCGATTCCCTCTCCAAGGGCGACGTAGAGAAGCGCGGTACCCATCAACTCCCTATTCTCGGCCACAGCACTAACCGCAGCGGCGCCAGCAACACCTACAGCGTATCCTCCGCCTATGCCGGCCAGGCCAACGGCTAGAGCGGCTCCCAATCCCTTGGCAAAGGTCGTATTAGCAGCTAAACCGCCCTGATCGCCTCCAGCCTCCTGGGCTGAAGCGAGGTACCCGACAGTCATGAATGCGGCGAAGAACGCGAAGACCGCGACCACTAGTGTTAGAAGCCTGAACCTCCTGTCCTTCAACAGCACCATGAGCGCCTTCACGTCTACCACACCCTCATGCAACCGACTAACGTAGGAGCTATTAGAGGGTATTTGAGGGTTTTCCAACCAAGAGTCATTATAATCCCGCCCAACGTAACAGTAGGCACCTAGGGCTACCCTGGGTGACACGCCTTGATCCTAGGAGACTACGATATAATGCTGCTCCTACGGGCAGGAGACCTGGTAATCGAGCCCTTCGACGAGGAAATCGTTAGAGAGAACGGCCTGGACCTCAGGCTCGGCAGGGAGTACTGCGAGTTCAAAGACACCGACACTATACTCGACCCCAGGCATCCCGGGGACCCGGAAGAGTTCTACGAGTGCCACGCTGGAGACGAGATAATCATCCCACCCAGGAAGCATGTACTCCTACACACGCTCGAATACATAAAGCTACCATCATATGTGGCGGGCCTAGTAAACCTGCGGAGCACCTGGGCTAGGAGCGGGATCTATGTTCCCGCCACGGTCGTCGACGCGGGGTTCGAGGGCCAGCTAACCATCGAGGTCGTAGGGTCGAGCTTCCCAGTGAAGCTATATCCGGGCGATCGCTTCCTCCACCTGGTGATGGTCAAGCTAAACACTCCAGCATTAAAACCCTATGAGGGCCAGTATAAGGGTCAGAGGGGAGTGAGACTGCCAAAATTCTTCCCTCCACGCTAGAAGAGACGGGTGGATAGGGTGGATTCTCCGGGACTCCTAGAGATTAGCCACGACTCGTGTCCGGCCATCTCCGAGATCCTTGACGTGGTCGAGAGGAAGAGGATGGTTAGTGTAAGTAGAGAAACCCTGCGCCTGGCCGATGACGTGAGGAGGCGCTACGAGGAGCTCGTAGAGCGGGGAGAGAAGGTCTATGGATACTGCACTGGCCTCGGCCAACTATATACAAGGAATCCCGGTAGATGCGGTCCGGCATGGGAGAAGCACGTGCTCGAAGAACACGCTATGGGGGTTGGGGAATACGCGGCCCTAGACATCGTTAGGGCCTTCCTAACAGTTAGGCTGATACAGCTCTCAAGGGCAAGAGCCCCTGTTAGGGGTGTAGTTATAGAGAGGCTTGTAGACGCGTTAAACAACGACATCACGCCACTGGTACACCTCCATGGGAGTGTGGGGGCCAGTGGAGACCTAGCCCCGTCGGCGGAGGCCTTCCTCTGCCTCTACTACGGAGAGGGGACCGCGTACTCCAACGGGAGTGTATCCAGCTGTAGAGAGGCTCTCAAGAAGCACGGGTTAGAGCCGCTTGAGCTTGAAGGGGGCGAGGCTCTAGCACTTATAAATAACACTGCCTGGAGCACCGGCATCCTCATCTTATCTACACGGTCTCTCCGAGAACTGTGGTTTACGGCGCTGGACTCCTTCGCGCAGTCGGCCAGAGTTGCTGGCTGCAACCATCAACACTACAATGCTGACGTGCTGGGATCCTCCGCTCACGAGGGCGTGCGGAAGGTAGGCTCCTTGATCAGAGCCCTAGCAGGGGAGTGTAGTGGGAGGAGGCTCCAAGACCCTTACAGCTTGAGGTGCACGCCCCAGGTCATGGGAGCCGTCCACGATATACTAGAGTTCGCCGAGAGGATAGCCGTTGAGGAGGCTTGCTCTTCCACTGAGAACCCAGTCGTAATAGATGGCGGGCTATACCACTGGTGCGGGTTCCACAGCATCTACGCTGGTATCGCCGCCGATCTGCTACGCCTCGGCATAGCCCACCTTGCAAACCTCGTCGAGAGGAGGATAGCGCAACTGCTCCGCTCGGAGATAACAGGGCTACCCGATTTCCTGGCCAGGGAAGATGATAGTGTGGGTGCGATGATACTACAGTATACCTCGGCTAGCCTCGCCTCAAGGATCCGGTGGCTAGCCAATCCCGTGACCGTGCATAACATACCAACGAGCGGTCTCCAGGAGGACGTTGTGCCCCAATCGCCCGAGGCCGGGTATAGTCTAGCCGAGTCGCTCGTGCACCTAGCCCATCTCATCTCCCTTGAGAAGGCTCTGGCAAGCTATGCCTCAACCGGCATGGAGGGTGGAGTGAAGGAGTTGCGCTCTAAGATAGATGAATACGTGGGGGAAGTGGCTAGGAGGGCCTCGCTGGAGTGGGCTATCTACTCTCGACTAGTGAGATGATCCTGGCTTTGAGCTCCGAGGAGAGGAGGCTCCGAGGGACCCTCTTTCCAATATACCTCTTGTCTATGGGATCGGACGAGTACATTGCCTCGCTGACTACACCAGAGAACTCCACGGGAGGCAGTATAGCGGCGGCCCGTACATCGCTGACCCTTATATCGTCCAGGTTGGTTACTATCGTGAAGACGGCGGTCCCCGCCGATGCCCTTGTGAGTTTCAACTTGTCGGAGCGTGGGAGCGGTTCTACCCTGGTGACCTCTACCCCGACGACGTCTACAGCATACTCCGGGTGGTTAGCTTCTCCGAGGGAGATCCTGGATGGAAGCCCTATTAGTATAAGTAGTGCATAGCGGATTTCGGCAAAGGCTAGAGCCTTACTCCCCTCTAACTTATAACTCGTCTTAGGCATTACTGTATCAGCGATCTCTCTAGCCGACTCGACAATCGTCTTCAGCTCTTGGGATTCGAGCACCATATCCACGGGGAGATAGGAGTATTTCAGCTTCAAGAGAGTCTTCCTAGCTCTTTCGAGGCTCTCCAAAGCCTTGCCCCTGTTAAAGGGCCACGGCAACCCCCACTGCCTTAGCCTCCTTTCGAGTCGATTAACCGCATCCTCGGCGACCAGAATCCTATAGTCCCTGGCAGTATCCAAGCTCGACACCCTTTCCCGGGAGAAGAGGCTATATGGCCTGGGGTTTAATTACTAGGCCAGGTGACGAATTGCCGGAACTCGAACTGAAAATCCCACGAAATGGCATGGTTAGGATTAGCGGGCCAGCCGAGATAGTCATTAGAGAAGGCTCGCTGGTGGTCTTGGGGGCCGAACTGGCCGAGGGGGACAGGCTCTCGATAAGCGAGTACCGCAGCTACGCGCTGAAGGCCCTGGAGGATACTAGGATACTAGTTGGCTTGGGCGGGCAGGGTAGGATCGAGTGGGTAGGCTCCGATACGGAGCCCCTAGAGGAGTGGGTGTCTATCGCCGAAGCGGTTATTGACAGCTGTACCCTGCCTTGCAGGGTTGCCATCATAGGACCCGTTGACTCTGGGAAGACTAGCTTCACGGCGTTGCTCGCTAATAGGGCCCTAGCTAGAGGAGTGCCTGTCGCAGTGATCGATAGCGACGTGGGGCAGGCTGATATCGGGCCGCCCGGGTTCATTAGCTTATCTATTCCATCCGATTGGATCCTATGGTTGAGGGAGCTTGAGCCTGGCTTGATGCGGTTCATTGGCTCGATAGAGCCTGCCCCCGTTGTGGGTAGGATCGTGTCCCAGACGAGTATACTAGTGGAACGTGCTGAACGCGAGGGTGTTGGTCTGTCTGTCGTGGACACCGACGGGTGGGTGGAGGGGTGGAATGCTCTAGAGTACAAGGGCGACCTGGTTAGGGCGGCGGACATAGACAGGATTGTAGTGTTGGGTGATCCTGGCCTCTACGAGTTCTTCCAGAAGCTGAGGCCTGGTGGAGTGTACTATGCTAGGAGCCCGGTTGTCAGAGTATCAAGAGACGCGTCGGATAGGAGGAACCTGCGGAGCATGAATTACCGGAGGTTCTTGGAGGGAGGGTTTACCCGTGAGATCGACTTGAGAGGGGTCTCTGTCTTTGGTAGTTGTCTCTTTTCGTCCCAACCCTTCGGCGGTGATGGCATCAAGAGTAGACTGGAGTCGACGCTAGGGAAGACGGTGGAGTATATTGGGAGGTATCCCGGTGGGTATTGTCTTGTTGTCGATACTGGAGAGGAGAGCTTAGGCGCTATATCAAAGGCGGTGCAGAGAGAGTTGTCAGGAGATGTTATTATCCTAGACAAGTTCGGCTTCAAGGGCGTGCTCGTAGGGTTAAGTGACGGGACCGGCGATTACCCAGCAGTGGTTGAAGATGTCGATCTAGACAGGCGCGTTATCCGAGTCAAGACTAGGTATCGTGGAGACGTTGAGGCAGTGTTCTTTGGCAGGATAAGGCTTGAGGGTTACAGGGAGGTTCCTAAGCGTCGCATCTGGATATAGCTTTAATTTAATCATTGTATTTCGGAGTGTAGATCCTAACTGGACACGGTGAATTAACCGGCAGTTTCCCCTCCTTTAGCTTGAAGATCAAGCCCCTAGTCGAGTCTGTGAGTTGAAGCCCCAGGGCCTCGTCGAGACCGAAGAACCTGGCTTCCTCGGCGTCACTGGCCGGCTTGACCGTGCCCCCCTTCATTTTCAGGAGCACAGTCACCAACACATACCTGTATTTTATCCTGCCATTTTCATCATATATTATAGCGTCGTCAACGTTGACCACGCCCAACGGTTCCCCGACGACGCCAGTCTCCTCCTCAAGCTCCCTCTTGGCGGCCTCTAAGACGCCCTCGTCTAGCTTCAGGTGGCCGCCCGGCAGGCTCCACCTACCCCTCCCAGGCGGGTACCTCCTCTTGACCAGGAGGATTCTATCGCCCTCTAACACAAGGGCTCCCACGCCGACCAAGGGTTCTCTCGGGTATACGTGGCTCATCCCGGGCTTCCACCGTCTAGATATCCTATGGGTACAAGGCTATAATGAAACACCCTGCTAATATTTTCTAAGGGTGTGGGCTGGTGCTGGTCGAGATACGTTTCCACGGCCGCGGCGGGCAGGGTGCGGTTACGGCTGCCAACCTTCTGGCCAACGCCGCGGTTCGCGAGGGGAAGTATGCGCAGGCATTTCCTTATTTTGGGGCCGAGCGTAGAGGGGCCCCGGTAGTTGCCTTTGCAAGGATAAGCGATAAGCCCATAGAGACCCACTCTAGGATTGAGAATCCCGACGTTGTAGTGGTTTTGGACCCCAAGTTGTTCGAGCTGGCCGATGTTACCGTTGGCTTGAAGGATGGTGGAGTCATTGTTGCGAATGCGAGGGAGAGGCCTCAAATCACGGGTAACTATAGGGTTTACTGTGTTGATGCCACCTCTATAGCTCTACGGCTTGGCTTGGTCGTCAGCGGTTGGCCTGTTGTGAACACGGTCATGCTTGGCGCGCTGGCTAAGGCGCTAGGTCTTGTAAAGCTTGAATCGGTTATCGACGCTGTCATGGAGCAGTTCCCGGGGAAGATCGGCGAGTTGAACGCTGAGGCGATTAGGGAGGCGGCCCGGCAGGTTAGGGAGTGCTAGCACGGAGGTATTGGCTCCTAAATAATAACCCCCTGGATGGAGTGATTAATGTATGGTGTGGGCGGTTCAGATGGCGTCTAGTAGTGGCCCTATATTAGAGGAGCCTAGAGTGGTCTTCATAGCTCCTATCAGCAAGCCCGCGCCCGGTAGCGCTGGGAAGACGGGAACGTGGAGGACGCAGAAGCCGGTTGTCAATCTCGACAAGTGCACTGGTTGCTTAATCTGCTGGCTGTACTGCCCCGAAGACACTATAATTAGGCTGGAGAACGATAAGGTGGCTATCGACTATGATTACTGTAAGGGGTGCGGTATATGCGCCCACCAGTGCCCATTCGACGCGATCGAGATGGTCCCCGAGGGGTGATACAGGGTTGGTCGTGAAAACCCTGACCGGGAACTATGCGGTGGCCCACGCGGTCAAGTCAGCGAGGGTCCAGGTCGTTAGCGCGTATCCCATCACGCCCCAGACAACGATAGTAGAGAAGATATCGGAGATGGTAGAGAAGGGGGAACTCGATGCCAAGATGATACGAGTAGAGAGCGAGCACTCCGCACTAGCAGCGGTCTTCGGAGCAGCTAGCGCTGGTGCGAGGGCCTTCACGGCTACAGCAAGCCACGGTCTACTCTACATGCACGAGGTTGTATGGTGGGTTGCCGGGGCCAGGATCCCGGTAGTGATGGCTGTCGTCACTAGAGCCATAGGCCCTCCCTGGAACATCCACGTAGACCACCAGGATATAATGGACCAGCGGGATAGCGGTTGGATAATAGCGATAGCTCAAGAGAACCAGGAGGTCTACGACCTGACTCTCCAAGCCTTCAAGATAAGCGAGGACCCCAGAGTGTACCTGCCAGTCATGGTGGGTCTAGACGGCTTCATACTATCCCACACGACAGCACCTGTCGACATACCAGACCAGGACCTGGTGGATCAGTGGCTCCCGCCGAGGAGGCAGCCCTACGTGGTAGCCCCTGAGACCGAGGTTGTAATGGGTAACATCGCGCCCGACGAGGATCACTATATGATGAGGTACTCGATGGCCGCCGCAATGGAGGCGGCGAAGCAGGTGATAGAGGAGGTAGACAAGGAGTACGGGGAGATCTTTGGAAGGAGCTATGGTGGGCTCGTGGAATGCTATAGATGTGATGACGCGGACTACTTCGTACTACTAGCTGGGAGCTGGGCTGGCGACGCGAAGAGGGCAGTCGACTTCCTACGAGACGAGAAAAGCCTACCCGTCGGGGTTGTACGCATCAGGTTCCTAAGGCCATGGCCGCAGGAGAGGCTAGCCGAGATACTGAGCGGAGCAGAGGGCGTGCTAGTATTCGATAGAGCCATATCAATGGGTAGCACCGGGGTGCTCTTCGCAGAGACCGCGCAGACCCTCTACCCCTACAAGGTCAACATGAAGGGCTTGATCGCTGGCCTCGCCGGAGTAGACGTGGGCCCGAAGAGGATTGCAGAGGAGATAGAGAAGTTTATCTCGCAGACGGAAGAGGGGGCGGTCTATAGGCCCGTAGAATGGCTCCTGCCCGACAAGTACGCGGGCAAGTATCCCCCCTATCCACGGGAGGTGGTCGCAAGGTGACCGTGAACATAAAGAGAATCCCCAAGAAGAAATTCCTCATGCCCGGGAACGCCGCGTGCCCAGGATGCCCCGAGACCATGGGTATGCGGTACCTGAAGATGGCCCTAGGCGACAACTTCGTCATGGTCATACCGGCTGGCTGTAGCAGTGTCATCCAAGGCATATCTCCCAGGTCAGGGATATACGCGCCCGTACTCAACACAGTGTTCGCCGCTGCAGCGGCG